>SIRV01000333.1 GCA_004366195.1 Actinomycetota bacterium | reverse complement strand
GCGGTCGTGCTGCAGGACGTCGCGAACGTGTTCGAGACCGACCTGTTCCTCCCGCTGCTCGAGGTCGCGGAGTCGCTCTCCGGCCGCCGGCACGGCGAGGACCCCGCCGCCGACGTCTCCCTCAAGGTGATCGCCGAGCACGGGCGGGCCACGACCTTCCTGATCGCCGACGGCGTGCTGCCCTCGAACGAGGGGCGGGGGTACGTGCTTCGGCGGATGCTCCGGCGCCTGGTGAGCCACGCCCGCCGTCTCGGCATCGAGCGCGAGGTCACGCCGGCGCTCGTGGCGACCACGGTGGAGGCCTTCGGCGACGCCTACCCGGAGCTCGTCGAGAACCGCGCCTACGTGGAGCAGGTGGCGGCCTCCGAGGAGGAGCGCTTCGCGCGGACCCTCCGTCAGGGGATGGCGCTGTTCGAGGAGGAGGTCGCCGCGGCTCGGAGCTCCGGGGTCCTGCCGGGATCGGTCGTCTTCAAGCTGCACGACACGTTCGGCTTCCCGAAGGAGCTCACCCGCGAGCTCGTCGAGGACGCCGGCCTGCGGATCGACGAGGAGGGGTTCGAGCGCCTCATGGCCGAGCAGCGCGAGCGCGCGAAGCGCGCCGCCAAGCGCGAGCGCCTCGGCGAGGACCTCGCCGCCGTGGCCGCGGAGGTCGGCCGGAGCGGGTTCGTCGGCTACGAGACCCTGGAGGCCGAGGCCCGGGTGCGGGCCATCGTGACCGACGCGGGGCGGGTGCCGGTCGCCTCCGAGGGCGAGGAGGTCCGGATCGTGCTCGACCGGACGCCGTTCTACGCGGAGGCCGGCGGCCAGATCGGCGACCACGGGTACCTGCGGGCGGCGGGCGGGGTCGTGCGCGTGCTCGACACCCAGTACGGGCCGGGCGAGACGATCGTCCACACGGGGGTCGTGCAGTCCGGCGAGATCCGCGAGGGGGAGGACGTCCACGCCGAGGTGGACCGCGTCCGGCGCGAGGCGACGGCCAGGGCCCACACCGCGACCCACGTCGTCCACTGGACGCTCCGCCACATCCTCGGCGAGCACGCGCGGCAGGCGGGCTCCCTCGTGGCGCCGGGACGCCTGCGCTTCGACTTCCCCCACCACTCGCCGGTGCCGCGGGACGTGCTCGACCAGGCCGAGGAGGTGGCCAACCGCCGCCTGGCGGAGGACCAGCCCGTCACGATCTACGAGACCACCTTCGAGGAGGCGCGCAACCAGGGCGCCATCGCGCTGTTCGGCGAGAAGTACGGCGAGTTCGTGCGGGTGGTCGAGATCGGCGACTACTCGATCGAGCTCTGCGGCGGGACCCACGTGCCGCGGACTGGGAACGTGGCGCTCGTGCGGATCCTCGGCGAGTCCAGCATCGGGGCGGGGATGCGGCGCATCGAGGCCCTCGTCGGGCCGGACGCCCTGAAGGAGATCAACCTGGAGCGGGACCTCCTGCAGGCGGTCGTGCAGGCGCTCGGGGCCGGCGACCCCCGCTCGGCGCCGGAGCGGGCTCGGCAGCTCGTGGAGCAGGTCAAGCGGCTGGAGAGCGAGCTCGGGAAGATCCGCCGGCGAGAGGTGCAGGCGAGGATCGCGGAGCTCGCGGCGACCGCGGTCCCGGTCGCGGGGGCGCGCCTCGTCACGGCGGTCCTCCCCCTGGGGGCGGACGAGCTGCGGGAGCTCGCCCAGGGCGTGGTGGGGCGCCTGGAGGGCGAGGGGGGCGCCGCGGCGGTGCTCGGCAGCGACGCCGAGGGCAAGGCCCTCATCGCGGCCGCCTGCAGCAAGAGGCTCGTCGCCCGGGGGGTGACGGCGCCGATGCTCCTGGAGCGCGCGGCGAAGGCCATCGGTGGGGGGGCGGGCGGCAAGCCGATCCTCGGGTTCGCCGGGGGTCCCAAGGGCGCGGCCGTCCGCGACGCGATCGGCGCCATCCCCGCCCGCCTCGAGGAGCTCCTCACCGGGAGGTGACGTGGCCGAGCGGAGGCCCCGCGGTCGGGTGCTCGGGCTCGACCTGGGGGAGGCCCGGATCGGGGTGGCGATCTCCGACGACCAGGGCCGTCTCGCCGTGCCCCTGGGGACCGTCCGCACCGGCGCGCCCCGGGACCTGGCGACCATCGCCGAGCTCGTCAGGGTCCACGACGTCGCCCTCGTCGTGGTGGGGCACCCGCTCTCCCTCTCCGGCGAGCGTGGGGAGGCGGCGCGCAAGGCCGAGCGGTTCGCCGAGGCTCTCCGGCAGGTCCTGCCGGTGCCGGTGGTCCTCCAGGACGAGCGGCTCTCCACCGCCGAGGCGGAGCGGGCCCTCGCCGAGGCCGGGGCGCGGGGCGTGCGACGTCGGCGCGCCGTCGACCGCTCGGCGGCGACGGTGATCCTCCAGGCGTACCTCGACGCCCAGCGCGCGTGACCGGGGGTATGCTCTCGCCCCGGATGTCGGTGACGACCCACGCTCCCGCCGAGGAGCTCCTCGATCGCCCGCGGCGCCGCCCGCCCTGGCTCGCCTTCGGGTCGCTCGTCGTGATCCTCGTCGTCCTCGGCGCGGGGCTCGCGGCCGTCCGCTACTACGAGTGGTGCCGCGGCGCCTCGGGACCGAGGGCCCCCGTCACGATCGCGGTGCGCGAGGGGGACAGCGGTGCGGAGGTGGTGCGCCGCCTCCACGAGGCGGGCGTGCTGCGGTGCGGGACGGTCTCGCGGTGGCTGCTGCGCCGCAGCGGCCTCGAGGACCGGATCCTCCCCGGCACCTACCGGCTCACGACGAACATGGCGCCGGAGGAGGCGTTCCGCGCCCTCACCGTCCCACCCCCGCCCGAGCCGACGGTGCGCCTCACGATCCCGGAGGGCTACCGCCTCACGCAGATCGCCCAGCGGGTGCACGAGACCCTCGGCATCCCCCAGCGTCGGTTCCTGGCCGAGGCCGAGAGCGGCCGGTGGTCCCTCCCGCCGTACCTGCCGAAGGGCACGCCGACGGTGGAGGGTTTCCTGTTCCCCGAGACCTTCGAGTTCCTGCGGGAGGGCACGACGTCGCGCGAGGTGATCCGCCGCTTCCTCGACCAGTTCGCCGTGGAGGCCGAGCACCTGCCGTGGGGCAACGCCGAGCGCCTCGGCCTCACTCCCTACGAGGTCGTCATCGTGGCCTCCATGATCGAGGAGGAGGCGAAGCTCGCCGAGGAGCGGCCCCTCATCGCCGGCGTGATCTACAACCGCCTGCGGGCGGGGATGCCGCTCGGGATCGATGCCACGCTCCTCTACGACGACCCGACGCCGGACGGGCAGCTCTCGAGCTCGGACCTGGAGCACGACAGCCCGTACAACACCCGTCTGCACCCGGGGCTGCCGCCCACCCCCATCTCGAGCCCCGGGCTCGCGTCGCTCGAGGCAGCGCTGAACCCGGCGGACACGGACTACTTCTACTACGTGCTGTGCGGCGAGGACGGGCACCACGAGTTCGGGGTGACCCTCGCCGACCACGAGCGGAACCGGGCGCGCTGCGGTGAGTGAGACGCTGCCCGCGGTCCGCATCCACGGCTCGACCCGCACGGTCGGGGTGATTGGCTGGCCGGTCTCGCACAGCCTC
>SIRV01000332.1 GCA_004366195.1 Actinomycetota bacterium | reverse complement strand
GCCACTCCCTCCGGAAACGCGTCCTCGGGGAAGCCGTGCCGGCGCATCGGGCGGAGTCTAGCCGCGCTCAGACCGAGCTCGAGGGGCAGAGGTGACTCACCGGGCAGACCTCGCACCGCGGGTTCCGCGCCGTGCACACCGCTCGGCCGTGCTCGATCAGCACGTAGGTGAAGGGGAACCAGCGCTCCCGCGGCACCAGGCGCATGAGGTCCTGCTCGATCCGGTCGGGGTCCAACTCGGAGGAGAAGCCGAGCCGGTTGGCCAGGCGTTTCACGTGGGTGTCGACGGCGATCCCCTCCACCTTGCCGAAGGCGTTGCCGAGCACGATGTTGGCCGTCTTGCGCGCCACGCCGCGCAGCGTGAGCAGGTCCTCCATCGAGTCCGGCACCTTCCCCCCGTAGACCTCCACGATCCGGCGGCAGGCCTCCCGGATCGAGGTCGCCTTCTGGTTGAAGAAGCCGGTCGGTCGGATGTCGGCCTTCAGCTCCTCCTCCGGCACGCGGAGGTAGTCCTCCGGCCTCCGGTACTTGCGGAAGAGGTTCACGGTGACCTCGTTCACCTTCTCGTCCGTGCACTGGGCCGAGAGGATCGTCGCGACGAGGAGCTCGAGCGGGTTCGAGAACCGCAGCGCCACCTTCGCGTCCGGGTAGGCCTCGGAGAGGATCCGGACGATCTCCGGGGCGCGCTCCTCGATCGGGCTCTCGCAGGAAAGGCGCCGGGCGCCTCGCGAGCCCGACGCCGCCTTCCTGCGCGTGGGCGCCGTCCGCCGCGCGGCCATCTCCTCCTCCTCACGCCTCCTCGGGCGGGCCCATGTCGAGCGCGAGCCGGAAGCGCTCGCCGGCCGGGACCCGCGTCCATCGTCCCTCACGGTACACGTGGACGGCCGAGCGCCCCAGGACCTCCCACGCCTCACCGTCGCCGACCATGGCGGTCGCCTCGTCGATCCCCACGAGGGTCTCGCCGGGTCGCAGCGAGCGCTCGATGAAGGCGTGGGCCCCCGGGTACCACCGCTCGACCGTGTCCCAGTGGGGGGCGAAGCGCACGCCCCGGACGTAGGCGAGGCCCGGTTTCCAGACCGCGTCGCTCGCCGCGTTCGGCACACCGGTGTCGAACGTGACCTCGGTCAGGCATGCCACACCGGCGCTGCAGCCCAGGTAGCCGAGCCCCTCGGGGAGCCGCTCCCAGATCGCTCGGCACACCGCGGTGCCTCGGAGCGCGGCGGCCAGGTACCACGGGTTGCCACCGGAGAGGTACACGGCCGACGCGCGACGCACGCGCTCGACGAGATCGGCGCGGTCGGCGTCCTCGCGCCCCCGAACCGGCAGGACCTCCGCCGGGATCCCGAGCGCCTCGAAGTGGGCCAGCCCCCTGCGGCCCCAGCCGACGAAGACCTCCTCCCCCTCCGGAGCCGCGGCGGTCGGCAGGACGAGGACCGTTCCGTCACCCCGCGCGCGATCCAGCACCCAGCGGTCCACCGCCGCCGACCAGGGCTCGAACTCGCCGGCGCCGAGGAACGCGAGGACCCGGCTCACCGCAGCCCCTCCGGGCGGAGCTCGGCGTCCAGGCGCGCCCCCAGCTCCTCGGCGACGGCGAGCACCACGTCGAGGTCCTCGGCCTCCGTCCGGAAGTTCACGATGCAGGTCCGCAGGTACCAGTGCCCGCCGAGGAGGGCGTTGGAGCAGAAGACCCGACCGTCGAGCTGGATCTCGGTGACCAGGCGCTCGTTCAGCAGGTCGAGGTACGACTCGCGCTCGGGTCCGGGCGCGAGATCGGGGGGCGCGTAGCGGAAGCAGCAGATCGACAGGCCGACCGGGCACCCGAGCTCGAAGGCCGGGTGCGACGTGACGCGCTCGCCGAGGTACCGGGCGAGGGCCGCCTCGTGGGAGATCCGGCGCGCGTACGCCGCGCGACCGTGCGCGAGCAGCGAGACCCACACCTTCAGGGCCCAGAAGGCCCGCGAGAACTGCGGCCCCCACCGCCCGAGGTCCGCCCCGGCCTGCGTCCGCGCCCGGTCCTGTCGGACGTAGGCCGGGTCGGCGTCGAAGGACCCCGAGAGGAGCGAGGCGTCCCGGAGCAGCACGCAGCCGCCGGTGAGGGGGGTCGACAGCCACTTGTGGGGATCGAAGGCGATCGAGTCGGCCCGCTCGATCCCGGAAAGCAGCGGGCGCAGGTCCGGCGCGAGCATCGCCGGCCCTCCGTACGCCGCGTCGACGTGGAACCAGAGCCCCTCGCGCTCGCACACGTCGGCGATCGCCGGGAGCGGGTCGACCGAGCCGGTGGAGGTCGTCCCCGCCGTCCCCACCACGGCGAACGGGCGGAGGCCGGCCTCCCGGTCCCGGGCGATCTGGGCCTCGAGCTCCTCGACCCGCATCCGGAAGCCCTCGTCCACCGACACGTGGCGCACGTTCGCCCACCCGATCCCGAGCATGTCCGCCGCGCGGTCGCTCACCACGTGGGTCTCGGTGGAGAGGTACAGCCCCAGCGGCGGGCCGGCGGCCACGCCGAGGTTGCGCACATCCCACCCCGCGCGGTGGTCCCGGGCCGCCTTCAGCGCCACGAACGAGGCCATCGCCCCGCCCGACGTGAACAGGCCGCCCGAGCCCTCCGGCAGCCCGAAGACCTCGCACGCGAAGAACCGGGTGAGGGCGAGCTCGATCTCGGTCGCCGCCGGCGAGAGCTGCCAGCCCCCGACGTTCATGTTCAGCCCGGCGGCGAGCAGGTCGGCCGCCGCCCCCGGCACGGTGCCGGCGCCGGAGATGTAGCCGAGGAACCGCGGATGCCCGGGGTACGTGGACCATCCGAGCGCCATCTCCCGCAGGTAGGCGAGGAGCTCCTCCTCCGACATGGGCTCCTCCGGGATGGCGACCGCGACGGCCTCGCGCACCTCCTCGGCGCTCCAGCGCCCCCGCACGGGCAGCTCGGGCAGCCGCTCCAGGACCTCGGCCCACAGCCCGACGATGCGCTCCCCGAACGCCCGGGCGCGTCCCGCGTCCCAGGCGAGGTCCGGCACCGGCTCCGGCGCCCCCGACACCTCACACCTCCTTCACCGCGCCGAGGCGGAAGGCCTCGACCGACATCTGCCGCCACCAGACCTCCTCACCCACGGCCTCGAAGATGGCGCGGACCTGGCTCTCGTGGGCGAGGATGGCCCGCACCTTCAGCGCGAGGACGTCCTCGGGCAGCTCGAACCACACGGCCAGCCCCTCGCGCGGAGTGACGGGCGGCGTCCCCGGCAGGAACACGTCGAACCGCGCCCAGTGCGGGAGGAACTCCGCGGCCCACTCAGGGGTGGTGGTCGCGTACAGCACGCGCGCACCGGGCCGCCCGACCTCCTCCAGCGCTCGGGTGGCCCAGGCGCTCACGCTCTTGTGCGCCTCGTGCCCGGTCATGCCCTCGGGGCCGAAGGTGAGCACGGTGTCGGGCTCGACCTTTGCGACGAGCTCGCACACCGCCCCGTAGCCCTCCTCGGGCAGGGCCGTGCCCATGTCGATGTCCGGCAGGTCGAGGAACCGATGCTCGCGGACGCCGAGGATCTCCAGGGAGCGCTCCAGCTCGGCCGTGCGGACCGCGGCGAGCGTCGAGGGCGGCCAGCGCTCCTCGTCGGTGGAGCCGCCCTCGCCGCGCGTCGCCGTCACGCAGACCACGCGGGACCCGTTGCGGACGGCGCGCGCCATGAGGCCCGCCGACAGGTAGGTCTCGTCGTCGGGGTGCGCCCAGACCCCGAGGACCGTGCCCAGCTCGTCCATCGCCACCTCCCGCGGGCACGCTCCCCGGCACCCGTGAGCGCGGGCGTGTGAGGGGTGCCGGACCCTCCTCCGAGC
>SIRV01000331.1 GCA_004366195.1 Actinomycetota bacterium | reverse complement strand
GCGTCTTGTCCATGGCCTGCTCGTAGGGGGGGATGTGGAACCCCTCGAGCCAGACCTCGCCGTCCCGCACCCGCGCGAACGCCTCACGGAGCGAGCCGCGACCGCCCCGGAGCGACTTCACCTCGGTGCCAGTGAGCGCGATGCCCGCCTCGTACCGCTCGAGGATCTCGTAGTCGTGGAGCGCGCGCCGGTTGGAGACGACCGAGCGCTCCCCCCCGCGTTGCGCCTTGGGTGCCACTAGACGTCGAGGAAGCGTCGCATCCCGACGAGGCTCGCGAGGATGGCCACGACCGTCCCCGCGAGCAGCAGCCACGGCACGATCGCGAGGACGTCGGCGTTGGAGATCCAGGGCATCCACTCGATCGTGTCGTACAGCGGGTTGATGAACGCGACCTTGAGCCCGAACAGGAACAGGATCGCGGTGGCGGCGCCCACCAGGCTCTCGAACAGCCCCTCGATGAGGAACGGCAGCCGGATCCGCCAGTTCGTCGCGCCCACGAGCTTCATGATCCCGATCTCCTTGCGACGAGCGAACAGCCCCATGCGCACCGTGTTCGCGATCAGCACGGCCGCCGAGACCAGCATGACGAGGGACACGAGCAGGACCCCGACCCGGAAGACCCGCGTGATCGCGAACAGCCGGTCCAGGAGCCCGCTCTGGTCCACGATCTTGTCGATGCCTGGCTGGCCCTCGAGCACGGCGGCGACCTGCCGGTACCGCTCGGGGTCGTGGAGCTTCACCCGGAGCGACGCCGGGAGCGCCCCGCAGTCCACGTTGTTCACGAGCGCCTTCTGGTTCGCGAACAGGTCCCGGAAGCGCTCGCACGCCTCCTGTTTGGTCTCGTAATCCACGTTCGCGACGACCGGCAGGTCCGTCAGGCGCCGGGTGAGCGCCTGCACCGTGTCGGGGTTCACGGGATCGGACAGGTACACGGCCACCTCGACGTTCCCCGTCGTCGCCTCGATGAGGAGGTTCACCTGGCGGCTGATGAGTAGGGCGAGGCCGAACAGCAGCAGCGCGATGAACGTCGTCGAGATCGCCGCGAACGCGACGAGGCCGTTCCGCCGCAGCCCCGCGACGGTCTCGTGCAGCAGCGACTCGAGTCGGGTCACTAGCTGTACACCCCGCGCGCCTGGTCCCGGACCACCCGGCCGGCGTCGAGCTCGATCACGCGGCGGCGCATCGCGTCGACGATGGCCTGGTCGTGGGTGGCCATGACGACCGTGGTACCGATGCGGTTCACCTTGTCGAGGAGCCGCATGATGTCCACCGAGGTGCTGGGGTCGAGGTTGCCGGTCGGCTCGTCGGCGAGGAGCACGAGGGGCCGGTTCACGCAGGCCCGCGCGATCGAGACGCGCTGCTGCTCCCCGCCGGAGAGCTCGTCCGGGTAGTTGTTGAGCTTGTCGCCGAGGCCCACGTACTCCAGGATCTCCGGCACCCGCTGGTCGATCACGTGCTTCGGCTTGCCGATCACCTCGAGAGCGAAGGCGACGTTCTCGAACACCGTCTTGTCGGGGAGCAGCTTGAAGTCCTGGAAGACCGTCCCGATGTTCCGGCGCAGGTGCGGCACCTTCCACCGCGAGAGCTTCGCCAGGTGCTTGCCGGCCACGTAGACGTCCCCCTTCGTGGCCTCCTCCTCCTTGAGGAGCAGGCGGATGAAGGTGGATTTGCCGGAGCCGGAGGGGCCGACGATGAAGACGAACTCGCCCTTGTCGATCTCCACGGTCACGTCCTCGAGCGCGACCGTGCCGTTGCGGTAGATCTTCGTGACGTGTTGGAGGCTGATCATGGGGGGATCCCTCGGGGAAGTCGGGCCTCGCGGAGTCTAACAGAGCCTCCGGGACGGGTGAACGAACCCGGTACCCTTGCCCCCGATGGGAACGCTCCAGCGCGAGCTCGAGCGCGCGGCCCCTGGAGAGGCTCCCGAGACCGGTGGTTCGCGCCGGGCGCGGGCGCTCGCAGCCCTCCTCGGGCCGGCGGTCATCGTGGCCTCCGTCCTCGTCGCGTTGCGGGGGTTCGCCTTCTCGAACCGCCTCACCTACCAGCACCCGGACATCCTCTCGTTCTGGCTGCCCCGCTCCTGCCTCCTCGGCCGGGCCCTCCGGGCCGGGCACGTACCGCTCTGGAACCCCTACGAGATGATCGGCACGCCCTTCGCGGCCGACGCCCAGAGCGGATGGCTGTCGCTGCCGACGATGGTCGCCTCGTGGGCCTTCGGTTGCGGCGGGGGGCTGCGGGCCGTGATCGTGGCCTATCCCATCTTGGCCGGGCTCGGCCTGCTCTGGTTCCTGCGCCGCGAGGGGCTCGGGCGCCTGCCGGCGACGGCGGGCGGGCTCTCGCTCGCGATGGCGATGGCCGCCTCCCAGATCGCGATCTCGCTCCCCTTCGCAGGCACGCTGGCCCTCACGCCGTACGTCCTCGTCGGCATCTCCGGCTACCTGGGGGCCGAGCGGTGGAGCCGGCGCCTGCCGTGGCTCGCCCTCGCCGCGTTCGCCTGGGGACAGGTCGCCACCGCGCACCTCTCGCACGGACTGGTGATGTGCACGGTGCTCGCGCTCGCGTACGCGGGGTCCCGCCTGCTCGCCGACGTGCGCTCGGGCGTGCGGTCGGGGAGGGCGGCGCTCGCGCTCGCCACGGTCCTCATCGCGTTCCTGCCCCTCGCCAACCTCGCCATCCTGGTCCCGCGGTTCGCGCTGATCTCGCGCTCGAGCCTGCGTGCCGGGTACGGCGCGCTCGAGGGGACGCTCGCGAGGATCGCGGGGATCCAGGACCGCCCCATCCCGACCACCGGCGTCTGGAGCGGGTGGCCGTTCGCCCTGGCGAGCACGCCGGGCGCCTACGTCGGGGCCGCGATGCTGCTCCTCGCGCCGATGGCCTTCCGGGACCGCGGGCGTCGGCCGCTCGCGCTCGCGCTCGCCCTGGTGGCCGTCGGCGCGTACCTCGCCACGCTCACGCTCCTCGTCGGCTGGTCGTTCCTCCGCGAGCTCGTCCTGCGCCTCCCCTTCGGTGACGTGTACCTGCACAACCCGGGGCGGCTTCGGTACCTCGCCTTCCTGACGGTGCCGGCCCTCGGGGCGCTCGGGCTCGCCTCGCTCCTGGAGCGCCCCACGCGCGACGCGTGGCGGTGGATCGCGGGGGCGGCGCTCGGGTGGCTGGTCCTCCCGCTTGCGCTCGGCGCGCACCCGCAGCGCTACGTCCTCGTCGCCCTCGGCGCGGCGGCCTTCGGGTGGGCCGTCCGGGCGCTGCTCCGGGGGTGGCGGGCGGCGGGGATCGCGCTCGTCGGGCTCCTCGCGACGGAACTCCTCGCCGGGGCCCTGTGGTCCTCGGCCTACACCGGGGGGACGGTGTTCCTCGGCCTCGAGGGCGAGCGCCACCCCGCGCTCGTGCACGGACCGCTCCGCTGGCCGACCGTGCCCCTCGACCGGTACCTCGAGCCGGGGCCGATCGCCCGGGAGATCGCGCGCCTGGATCGGGGACGGTACCTCGCCTGGATCCCGCCGGCCGCCTACTTCAACAAGGGCTACCTGTTCACCCAGCGCGAGGACGACTGGCCGGCGCTCCTCCTCGGCCGGGCGATCCTGTTCCGCCTCCGGGACGTGCTCGGCTACTCGCCGATCCAGCTCCCCCGGTACTGGTCGTACGTGCGCGCCACGAACCGCCTGCCGGTCTTCTACAACGCCGCCGTGATCCAGGAGCCCGACCCGCAGGACGTCTGGCTCCTCGGCGTCCGGTTCCTCATCGTCCCCCAGGGCGTCGAGCCTCCGCTCCCGGGCCGAGAGCTCCTCACCGA
>SIRV01000330.1 GCA_004366195.1 Actinomycetota bacterium | reverse complement strand
CACGGTGCCGGAGGACGGCTTCTACCTCGAGCTGGTCTCGGAGGGCGCGCACACCGGCACGCACTACAGCGCGCCCTGCCACTTCCACCGACGCGCGCGCTGCATGGACGAGCTCGAGCCAGCCGACCTGATCCTTCCCGCCGTGGTCATCGACGTTCGCGAGGAGGTCGCCGCGAACCCCGACCACGTCGTGCGGGTGGCCGACCTGAAGGCGTGGGAGGCGGAGCACGGGCAGATGCCGGAGAACGCCGCCGTCCTGCTCCTCACCGGATGCGACGCGTGGTGGTCGGCCGGCGATGAGCCGGGCGAGCCGAACTACTACAACTGCGGGAGCGGGCTGCGCGGCGAGCACCAGCCGGGCTTCTCCCGGAACGCCGTTCGGTGGCTGATCGAGACCGGTGTGCTCGGTCGGCGCGGCGCGCTGGGGACGGACACCTTCGGCCCCGATCCGTCCTCGGACCGCGCGTTCATGCCGACCTGGCTGACCCTCCGCCGTCACCGGGTGACGATCGAGAACCTGACGAACCTGGAGAAGCTCCCGCCGACGGGGGCGTGGATCGTGCTCGGGAGCCCGAGGAACGTTCACGGTTCGGGAGCGCCGGGGACCGTGTACGGCCTGATCCCGTAGGGGTGTCGCCAGGGGTGTCGTCGGGCGATACCGATCCCGCCGCGTACCCTGGAGGCGTGGATCGGCGCAGGTTCGAGCGGCTCGTGGCCGAGGCCCTCGACGCTCTCCCCGCATGGGTGCTCGAGCGGCTCGAGAACGTGGAGGTCGTCGTCGAGGATCGACCGCCGCGTGACGAGCCGGACCTGCTCGGCCGCTATCAGGGCATCCCGCTCACCGAGCGGTTCGACTCCTCCTACGCGGGGGTCCTGCCGGACACCATCACCCTGTACCGGCGGTCCATCGAGCGCGAGGCCGGCGGAGATGAGGACGCGATCCGTCGCGTCGTGACGGAGACCGTGATCCACGAGGTCGCCCACTTCTTCGGGATCTCGGACGATCGCCTGCGCGAGCTCGGCGCCTACTGAGCCGCTCCGGGCCGACCGTCGCCGAACCGGTGCCGCGGGCGATCAGTCCTGGGGGAGCACGGCGACGTCGGTGGGGTCCACCGAGAGCGGCACGACGTCCCCGGGTGAGATGCGCATCGTTGGCGGCGCGAAGACGAGGAGCTCGAGGTCCCCCACCCGGACGAAGCACCGCTGGTAGACGCCGGCGAAGTGCCGCTCGCGCACCTCGGCCCGTCCGAGCCCGAGCGCGCCGGAGCCGTCCAGCCGCAAGTGCTCGGGGCGGATCGAGACCACGACGCGCGAGTCCGGCGCGGCCGACCCCCACGGCACCGCGCCGAGCGCCGTCTCCACGACGCTGCCGTCGGGGCCTTCGACCACCCGCCCCTCGATGAGGTTGCTGTCGCCCATGAACCCGGCGGCGAACCGGGAGGACGGCCGGAGGTACACGCGCTCCGGCGGCCCGTGGTCCTCGATCCGTCCGTGGCTGAGGACGACCACGGCGTCGGCGAGGGCCATCGCCTCCTCCTGGTCGTGGGTGACGTGCACGAAGGTCGTGCCGGTCGTGCGCTGGATGCGCGAGAGCTCGTCCTGCATCTGGCGCCGGAGCTTCAGGTCGAGCGCGCCGAGGGGCTCGTCGAGCAGGAGCACCGGCGGCTCCACCACGAGCGCCCGCGCGAGGGCGACCCGCTGCCGCTGGCCGCCGGAGAGCGTGGCGACGTCCCGCCCCTCGGCTCCCTCCAGCCCCACGAGCGCGAGGACCTCCGCCACCCGCCGCCGCCGCTCCTCGCGCGGGACCTTCCGCATCGCGAGTCCGAACCCCACGTTCCGCCCCACGTTCATGTGGGGGAAGAGCGCGTAGTCCTGGAACACCGTCGTCGTCGGGCGCCTGGCCGGTGGGTCGAAGGTGACGTCACGGCCGTCCACCAGCACGCGCCCCGACGTGGGGTGGGCGAACCCGCCGAGGATCGAGAGCAGCGTCGTCTTCCCGCTCCCCGACGGCCCGAGGATGACCACGTAGCTCCCCGCCTCGATCTCGAGGTCGATGTCGGCGAGGGCGGTGACCTCGCCGTACCGCTTCGTGAGCCCCTCGACCACGACCCGCGCGCCGCGCATCACACCCTCCTCCGCGAGAGGCGCGAGACCACCGCGAGCGTGATGGCGAGCAGGCCCACCGAGAGCAGGAACACGAGCGTCCCCACGGCGTTCGTCTCCGGGTCCAGCCCGGTGCGGATCGAGGACCAGATCTCCACGGGGAGCGTGACGTCGAACCTGGTCAACAGGAACGCGATGACGAACTCGTCCCAGGAGAGCGTGAACGAGAGCGCGAAGGCCGCGAGCAGGCCGGGCAGGAGCACCGGCACGGTGACGAGGGCGAGCACCCGCACCTCGGACGCGCCGAGGTCCCGGGCGGCCTTCTCCAGGCGCTCCTGGGCCGGGCTCATCTGGCTCAGCACGACGGCGAAGGCGAGGGGGAGGTTGATGACGACGTGGCCGATCACGACGAGCGTGAGGGAGCGCCCCACCCCGAGCTGGTTCGCCACGATCGACAGGCCGAGCCCGATCACGAGGTAGGAGACGGCGATCGGCGCGATGAGCACGCCGCGGATCACGCTCGCGGCCGGCGGCCGGTACCGAGCCAGCCCGTACGCGGCGAGGAACCCGAGCCCCGTCGCGATCGCCGAGGAGGTGAGGCCCACCCACACCGAGTTCCGCAGCGCCGCCATCATCCGCTCGTCGGCGAACAGTTCCGCGTACCACCGGAGCGTCGGCCCGTGGAAGGGCGGCACCGGCACGAGCCCGTCCTGGAACGAGAAGAGCATGAGCGCGACGACCGGCAGGAAGATGAACGCGTACACGAGTCCGAGGTACCCGTAGGCGAGCACGGACCCGAGCCACCGCATCGGGCTCCGCGGCACCGCCGAGGCGAGACCCACCCGTCTCATCGCGCCCCCAGGCCGAAGCGACGCGCCGAGGCGAGGTACGCGAGCCCGATCACGAGCAGCAGCACCGCGCTGAGGGCGGCCGCCATCGGGAAGTCGCCGCTCCGCTGCACCTGGAGCATGATCGCCTGCGGCAACAGCAGCTCCTGCGCGCCCCCGAGGATCTGGGGCGTGATGTAGTCCCCGATGGCCAGCACGAAGGTGAGGAACGCCCCCACCACGACCCCCGGCAGCGACAGCGGCAGCGTGACGTGCACGAGCGTCCGCCAGCCGGAGGCGCCGAGGTCCCGCGCGGCCTTCCGGTAGGACTCGGGGATCTGCACCAGGCTCGCGTAGATCGTGAGCGCCATCAGCATCGTGAAGAAGTGGACGAACCCGATCACCGTCGCCGCGCGCGTGTTCGCGATCGTGATCGGCTCGGCCACGAGGCCGAGCGCCATGAGCGTCCGGTTCACCACCCCCTCCTTGGCCAGCACGAGGAGCCAGCTGTAGGAGCGCACCACGTAGGAGGTCCAGAAGGGCAGCACGGCGAGGGCGAGGAGCACCTGCCCCCAGCGCCGCGGCATCCGGTACGCGAGCAGGTACGCGACGGGGTAGGCGACGAGCACGCTCGCGATCACCGTGATGACCGAGACCTCGAGGGAGTTCACGAGGGCCGTGCGGAAGGCGGCCTCGGTGAAGGCGCGCCGGTAGTTCTCGAAGGAGAGGCTGGCGACGAGCTCTCCCCCCACGCGCCGGAACAGGCTGTAGGCGAGGACGAAGACCATCGGCGCGAGGAAGAAGGCGGTCGTCCAGGCGAGGGCCGGGCCCGCGAGGGCCCAGCCCCTGCCCGTCGACGCCCCCTCGGGGCGCGTCCGTCCGACCGCCGCCACCTCAGCCAGCGAGGAACTCCGTCCAGACGTCGAGCATCGCCTTGTCGAGCTCGGGGTCCGGGATGAAGTAGGGGTGGGAGTTCTCGATGAAGGTCGGCTGCTCGTCCCAGCGCAGGATGGCCTTCTGCTCCTCGGTGAGCGGCGCCTTCGAGTTGGCCGGCATGGCCCAGTAGCAGGAGGAGGTCGCGAGGCGCGCCTGCCCCTCGGGGCTCACGATGTACTGGACGAACTTCGTCGCCAGGTCCTTCTTCTCCGAGGTGGCGACGACGCCGATCGCCTGCTGCCAGCGGATCCCGCCCTGATCGGGGAGGACCCAGTCGAGCGCCGGGTTCTCGGCCTCGAGACCCGCCGTTACGAACTCACCGCCGCCGACGATGATGTCCACCTCGCCGGTGGCGAGCGCCGTCTGGGTGGTCACCACGTCGCCCGTGAGCGCGGCCTGCTCCTTGAGGGCGGCCAGCCGCTCGGCGATCGCCGGCAGGTCGGCCTCGGTGATCGCGGAGGGCTGCATCACGAGGGAGATCGCCACGAGCTCCATGAGCGGGATGTAGTAGTCGTAGATCGCGATGCGGCCCTTGTACTTCGGGTCCCAGAGCGACTCGAGATCCCGCATGTCCTCCGGGTCGACCTTCTCGCCGTTGTAGGAGATCACGTTGTAGCCGAACTTCTCCGGGACGGCGTACAGCTTCCCGTCCAGGTAGTGCATCTCCGGCATCCGCACGGCGGGGAAGAA
>ML214216.1:4113-5708 GCA_004366195.1 Actinomycetota bacterium | reverse complement strand
GCCGAGGGACTTCGAGCCCTCCGCGTAGTAGGGCCGCATGTTCACGTTCACGAAGGCCCAGGGCAGGGCCTCGGCCACCTCCGAGCAGAGCCGGTTCACGGCGTCGTAGTTGCCCTTGACCGCCACGACCTTGGCCCCGTAGGCCTCGGTGGCCAGGATCTTCGCCCGCTCCAGGTCCTCGGGCACGAACACGTAGCAGGGGATCCCGGCCTTCGCGGCGTGGGCGGCCGTGGCGTTCGCCAGGTTCCCGGTGGAGGCGCACGAGATGGCCTCGAACCCGAAGGCCCGGGCCATGGTGATGGCAACCGAGACGACCCGGTCCTTGAAGGAGTTGGATGGGTTCACGCTGTCGTCCTTGATCCAGAGCGTCCGCAGGCCGAGCCGCTCGGCCAGGCGGTCGGCGCGCCGGAGCGGCGTGAACCCGGCCCCGAGGTCCACCCGCTCGACGTCGGGTCCGCCGGGGAGCAGGGCCTCGTACCGCCAGAGCGACGCCGGCCCCGCCTCGACCTGCTTGCGGAGCTCCGTCCCGTCCAGGTGCTCGAGGTCGTAGGCGGGCTCCAGCGGCCCGAAGCACTCCTCGCAGATCGTGAGCGGCTCGACCGGGTAGCGTCGTCCGCACTCCCGGCACGCGAGGGCCGCGGGGCTCGTGATCGTGGCCATGGGTCCCTAAGGGTACCGAGCCGCGCGCCTCCCGAACACCCGCGCCGTGACGCAGATCACGACCTCGGGACCTGCGGGATGCCACGCTCGCCTCCGACCGAGGACCGCAGTAGTCACATGAAGACCTATACTGACCACATGCAGCGCGTCGGGGTGCGAGACCTGAAGGCATCGCTCAGCCGATACCTGGACGTGGTGAAGGAGGGCGGCTCCGTCCTCGTCACCGAACGAGGTCGCCCGATCGCACGGATCGTCCCCGTCGCGATCCCCGAGCACATCGCCGAACTGATGACCCGGGGCACGGTGACGTGGTCCGGGAGCCGGTTCCGGCCGCCCCGGAGGGTCGTCACCTTGAAGCCCGGTCCCCTGCTCTCGGACTACATCGCCGAGGAGCGACGCTGACCCTGTACCTCGACTCGAGCGCGCTCGTGAAGCTCTTCCTCGACGAGCCGGGGAGCAGGGAGATCGCCGAGGCCGTCGAGGAGGCGGGCGTGTGCGCCACGTCCCGGCTCGCCTACGTCGAGTGCGGGACGGCGTTCGCCCGCGCCCGCCGCGAGGGCCGAGCCACGGGGAGACAGCTGACCTCGATGCTCCAGGCGCTCGACCAGGCGTGGGAGGACCTCGCCGTCGTCGAGCTCGATGAGCACGTCGCGGCGGCGGCCGTACGGATCGCCCGGGATCATCCGGTGCGCGCCGCCGATGCGATCCACCTGGCCTCCGCACTCACCGTCGCCTCGCCGACGAGCGGCATCGTCTTCGCCTGCTTCGACCGACGCCTGTGGGACGCGGCGCGTGCCGTCGGCATGGCGCCCTTTCCGTCAGAGCTCTGACCGGGGCGCCGCAAGCGCCGCACCGTCACCCCGACGACGAGCTGGGCCCTGTACGACACGCCGGACTACCCCGCGGGAACCCAGAACGCCATCTTCCGCGTCTCC
>ML214216.1:0-4103 GCA_004366195.1 Actinomycetota bacterium | reverse complement strand
GGGCACGATGAACGGGCGACGGATCGCGACGATCGGGCTGGCCCTGCTGGTCGGGCTCGGCGGCCCCGCGCTCCTGCTCGAGTGGGCGACCCGGCCCGCCGCCCCCGGGGCGGAGACCGCCCCGGGTGTCCTCCCCTGGCCCTACTGCGCCCCCGATGCCCCCGGACCCTCGTTCGCACCCCTCGCCCCCCGCCAGGGCGAGGACCGAATCGGTCCCCTTCGGAAGCCCTATACGGAGGCGCTCGTGCCCATCCGCCGGCTCGACATCATCGAGGGGCTCGACACCCGCGATCTCGGTGTTGAGCCCCCTGGCATCCCTCTTCTGATCGGAAAGGCAGACGCAGCCCCGCCGATCTTTCAGTCCAAGGAGGCGCATGAACGTCTCGGTGCACTGACCGGCGGCCCTTCGAAGTTCGTCGGTCGCAGCGAGGTTCTCCGAGAGGCGGAGGAGCGCGCTCGGGCGGGGCACGAAGTGGTTCTCGGCGTGTGGGATCGCTGGGACGACGCGTTGGCCGTGTACTTCGGCCTGGACCTCACCACGGGCGAGGTCCTCTGGAGCGACCTCTTCACCGAGGAGGACCGCGCCTACTTCCTGCAGTTCGTCCGCACCCACTTCCCCGAGGCGAGCTCGGGGCCGGCCCTCGCGGAGCTCGTGGTGGCCTGGAACCGGGAGCAGGAGGCCCCCGAGGGGAGGCGCCCGATCTCCGAGGCCTGGGGCCGGTTCATCGCCGAGACCTTCGGGGTGGGCTACCGGGAGCTCCACGGGATCCCCGAGCCGGGGACCCGGGCCTGGTGGGAGCAGGCCCCGCCCCTCTGCCGGAGCCTCGCCGACGCGCCGCCCGAGGTCCTTGCGGCGCTCGAGCCGGTGCGGGTGCTGGTCCACGTGCCGCGGGAGCTCCCCGAGCCGAAGGACGCCGTGATCTGCCTGCGGCTGCCCCTCGGGACGATGCCCTACTGCAGCGCCTTCCGCCCCAACCCCGAAGCGGAGTACCTGGAGTTCGAGGCCTACACCGACGGGGTGAACCCCCTCTCCGTCCAGGTCGCCCACGATACGCCGCGGGGCATCTCCTGGGTGGAGCGGGTGACGGTGGCGGAGATCCCGCCCGAGCTCGCGCGCTCGGGGACGGTGCTCGCGCGCCTGGACCCCGCCCTGGCGGGGGAGACCTACGCCGAGATCGCCGGGAAGGCGGAGGAGGCGGCCTCCACGGTGGGGCGGCTCGGGGAGACCGAGGACCCGCTCGGGGCCTGAGGCTCAGCCGGTGACGGCGCCCCGGGAGGCGGAGCCGACGAGCCTCGCGTACTTGGCGAGCGCGCCCCGCTCGTAGCGCGGCGCGGGCGGCGACCAGGCGGCGCGGCGGCGCTCCAGCTCGGCCGGATCCACGAGCAGGTCCAGGCGCCGGTTCGCCGCGTCGATCACGATCTCGTCCCCCTCCTGCACGAGCGCGATGGGGCCGCCGACGAAGGCCTCCGGCGCGACGTGCCCGACGGAGTAGCCCTTCGTCGCCCCGCTGAAGCGCCCGTCGGTGATGAGCGCGACCTGCTCGCCGAGCCCGGCCCCGGCCACCGCGGCCGTGACCGCCAGCATCTCCGGCATGCCCGGCGAGCCCTTCGGCCCCTCGTAGCGGATCACGATGACGTCGCCGGGCCGGATCTCACCCCGCGTGAGCGCCTCGAAGGCCGCCGTCTCGGAGTCGAAGGGCCGGGCGTGCCCACGGAACTCGAGGGAGGCGGCGCCGGCGATCTTCATCACCGAGCCCTCGGGCGCGAGCGAGCCGTAGAGGATCGCCGTGCCCCCCTCGGGGTGGATGGGGGAGGCGAGCGGCCGCACGACCTCGCCGTCCGGCGCGGGTGGGGCGAGCGCCGCCAGGTTCTCGGCCACCGTCTTGCCCGTCACCGTCATGCAGTCGCCGTGCAGCAGCCCGGCGTCGAGCAGCTCCTTCATCACCACCGGCACGCCCCCCACCCGGTCGAGGTCGCTCATCACGAACCGGCCGGCGGGGCGCACGTCCACAAGGTGCGGGGTCCGGCGGCTGATGCGGTCGAAGTCGTCGAGCGTGAGCTCGACCTCGGCGTCGTGCGCGATGGCGAGCAGGTGCAGGACGTGATTCGTCGAGCCGGCGAGCGCCATCGCCACGGCGATCGCGTTCTCGAAGGCCTCCCGGGTCATGATGTCGCGCGGGAGCGGGCCGCCCTCGGCCGCGATCTCGGCCGCGCGGCGGCCGGACTCGCGAGCGAAGACCTCGCGCCGGTAGTCCACGGCGGGGGGCGACGCCGAGCCCGGCAGCGACATGCCGAGGGCCTCGCCGACCGCGGCCATCGTGTTCGCCGTGTACATCCCCGCGCAGGAGCCTGCCGTCGGGCAGGCGGCGCGCTCGATCTCGCGGAGCTCCTCGTCGGAGAGCGCGCCGCGAGCGTGGGCTCCCACGGCCTCGAACACGTCCTGGATCGTGACGTCGCGCCCCCGGTAGGTGCCCGGCAGGATCGTGCCGCCGTAGAGGTACACGGCGGGCAGGTTCATCCGGGCCATCGCCATCAGCATCCCCGGCTCGGACTTGTCGCACCCGGCGATGCCGACCAGGGCGTCCATGCGCTCGGCGTGCATCACGAGCTCCACGGAGTCGGCGATCACGTCGCGGCTGATGAGCGAGGCCTTCATGCCCTCGTGACCCATGGCGATGCCGTCGGAGACCGCGATGGTGGTGAACTCGATCGGTACGGCCCCGCCCTGCCGCACGCCCTCCTTGGCGAGGGCGGCGAGTTTGTCCAGGTGGTAGTTGCAGGGCGTGACCTCGTTCCAGCTGGAGGCCACGGCGATCTGGGCCTTGCCGAAGTCCTCCTCGGAGAAGCCGACGGCCCGCAGCATCGCGCGTGCCGGCGCCCGCTCGGGACCCTCGGTGACCTGCCAGCTCCGCGGCCTGCGACTCATCGGGTGCGACCTCCCGTGCGCTCGAACGGTGCCCGCACGATACCAAGCCCGAAGGGTAGTGCTCTCGGGTATGCTCTTCGCATGACCACGCAGATCGCCGTCAAGCTGCCCGAGGAGATCGTCCGCGAGATCGACGCCCTCGTCGCCCAGGGCGTGTTCCCGAGCCGCTCGGCGGCCGTCCGCCGCGGACTCCTCGCCGTGCTTGCCGCGCAGCGCAGAGCGGCCGTGGACCGCGCCTACGAGGAGGCGTACCGGCGGATCCCCGAGTCCGAGGCCGAGCTCGAGGAGGCCGCCCGCCTGGCCCGCGAGGCGGTCCGGGAGGAGCCCTGGGAGCCTTGGTGGTAGCCCGGGGCGAGGTCTGGTGGGGCGAGGCTCCGGAGATCGGCGGCCGCCCCTTCCTCGTGGTGAGCCGGGATGCGGCGAACCGCGTGATGCGACGCGTCCTCGTTGCTCCGGTCACCACCAGGGTGCGCGGTCTTCCGAGCGAGCTCCCGCTCGGGCCGGATGAGGGCCTGCCGGTCGAGTGCGCGGCGTCCTTCGACAACCTCCGCCCGTTCCCCAAGGCGATGCTCACCCGCAGGCTGGGCTCGCTCGGCGCGCGCGTCCACGAGATCTGCGCCGTGGCAGGCGCCACCCTGGACTGCTGAACGCGGTCAGGCGACCTGGAAGGAGCGCTTGGCGAGGCCCATGTAGAAGCCCTCGATCGTCGTCTCCGGTGGGGCCTCAGGGTCCGCGGCCGCGCCGAGCGCGACGAACAGGGGCGCGAAGTGCTCCACCGTGGGGTGCGCGTACGGCATCCCCGGCGCCCGGTCGCGGAAGGCCATGAGCTCCTCGACGTCGCCGCGCGCGAGCGCCTCCCGCGCCCAGGCGTCGAACTCCGCCGACCACGTGGGGGGCGGCGCGTCCGGCCGCCAGTCCCGGAGGAACGGCAGCCCGTGGGTGAGGAAGCCCGAGCCCATCACGAGCACCCCCTCCTCGCGAAGCGGTCGGAGGCGTCGGCCGAGCTCGAAGAGCCGCTCGGGATCGAGCGACGGCATCGACATCTGGAGCACCGGCACGTCGGCCTCGGGGTACATGACCATGAGCGGCACGTAGGCGCCGTGGTCCAGGCCGCGATCGGGCTGCTCCACGACGGACTCCGTGTGCGGCAGGAGCGTCTTCACGCGCTCGGCCACCT
>SIRV01000327.1 GCA_004366195.1 Actinomycetota bacterium | reverse complement strand
CCGCCGGGACCCCTCCCGCTTGTGCAGGATCGTGCGCCAGGACAGTCCGGCCTGGGAGCCCTCGAGCACGAGCATCTCGAACAGGTGCCGGTCGTCGTGGGAGGGCGTGCCCCACTCCTCGTCGTGGTAGGCGAGGTACAGGGGGTCGCCCTCGACGCCCCAGGCGCATCGGGTCCGGCTCACGGCCGGGACGCTCGCACCCGTGCCGCCGCGTCGCGCCCGGCGGATCGACCGACCGCTACCGGCTCCTCGGGAAGCCCAGGTCGATCTTGCTCGTCGCCGGGTCCGGCCAGCGGACCGTCACCGCCTTCTCGCGGGTCCAGAAGTGGAAGCCCTCCGGCCCGTACATCTTGCTGTCGCCGAAGAAGGACTCCTTCCACCCCCCGAACGAGTAGAAGGCGAGCGGCACGGGGATCGGGACGTTGATCCCCACCATGCCGGCCTCGACGTCGTAGACGAACTGCCGCGCCGCCCCGCCGTCGCGGGTGAAGATGGCGGCGCCGTTGCCCCAGCGGTTCCGCGCGATGAGCCCCACCGCCTCCTCGTACGTGTTCACGCGCACGACCGTCATGACCGGGCCGAAGATCTCGTCCTTGTAGCAGTCCATGTCGGTCGTGACGTGGTCGATGATCGAGGGGCCGACGAAGAAGCCGGTGCCCCACAGCGGGTGCTCGCGCCCGTCCATCACCACCGTGGCGCCCTGCTCTCGCGCGCTGTCCAGGTACGACACGACGCGGTCGCGGTGCTCGCGCGTGACGAGCGGGCCCATCTGGCTCTCGGGGTCCATCCCGTCGCCGACCCTGAGCTCCTGGGCCCGCTCGATGATGGCCTCCATGAGGGGCTCGGCGATGTCGCCGACGGGGACCACGGTGGCGATGGCCATGCAGCGCTCGCCGGCCGACCCGTACACGGACGACACGGCGGCGTCGGCCGCCATCCCGATATCGGCGTCGGGCAGGACGATCATGTGGTTCTTCGCGCCGGCCAGGGCCTGGACCTTCTTCCCGTGGGCGGCGGCCGTCGCGTAGACGTACTTCGCGATGGGGGTGGAGCCCACGAACGAGAGCGCTCGGATGTCGGGGTGCTCGAGGATGCGGTCCACGACGACCTTGTCGCCCTGGACCACCTGGAACACGCCGTCGGGCAGGCCGGCGTCGCGGAAGGCCTCGGCCAGCATGATGGAAGCCCCCGGATCCCGCTCCGAGGGCTTGAGGATGAAGCAGTTGCCGCACGCCATGGCCGCCGCGCACATCCACATCGGGACCATGGCCGGGAAGTTGAAGGGGGTGATCCCGGCCACCACCCCGATGGGCTGGCGTACCGAGAACAGGTCGTAGCCCGTCGTCACCTGCTCGCTGTAGTCGCCCTTCAGCAGGTGGGGCAGGCCGGCGGCGAACTCGAGGAGCTCGACCCCCCGCTCCACCTCGGCCAGGGCGTCGAACAGGCACTTGCCGTGCTGGCGGACGATGACCTTGGCGATGTCGGTCTTGCGCTGGTCGAGGACCTCGCGCATCCGGAAGAACAGGGCCGATCGCTTGGAGAGCGGCATCGCCCGCCACTCCGGGAAGACCTCCTTCGCGACCTCGACGGCGCGGTCGAACTCCTCGACCGTTGCGAAGTCGACCTCGTGGGTCTGCTCGCCGGTGACGGGGTTGTACACGGGCCCCGACCGACCGGACTCTCCGGGTACGATCTTGCCGCCGATCCAGTGGCTGATCCGCTCCACGTCCCTCAGCTCCTTCCCGCTCTCGGCCTGGCTTGGGCTTGACCACGATGGTAGCGACATCGGCACGGAAGGGGGAGCGGGCCGTCTCGGCCGACGCGACGGCGCGGCGGGGTCCATCCGGGCGAACCCCGGACGGCCCCTCCGGCTCGGTACACTGCGGCCGAGCGACCAGGAGGGCGAGATGAGCGAGCTCAGCGCGCAGGAGATCGTCGACCTCTGCATCCGGCACACGCTGTACGACTGGCAGGCCCAGAAGGCCGTGAACCCGATCCCGGTCGAGACGGCCAAGGGCTGCGAGTTCTGGACCGTGGACGGCAAGCGGTACCTGGACTTCAACAGCCAGCTCATGGGGGTGAACATCGGCCACGGCGATCCCCGGATCATCCGGGCCATCAAGGAGCAGGCCGAGAAGCTCGCCTACATCACCCCGTTCGCGGCGACCGAGGTCCGGGCCAAGCTCGGCCGGAAGATGGCGGAGATCATGCCGGGCGACCTGGACAAGGTCTTCTTCACGCTCGGTGGGGCCGAGGCCAACGAGAACGCGATCCGGATCGCCCGGATGGTCACCGGGCGCCACAAGATCCTCGCCCGGTACCGCTCGTACCACGGGGCGACGTACGCCACGATCACCCTCACCGGCGATCCCCGCCGCTGGGCGAACGAGCCGGGGATGCCGGGCGTGATCCACGTGCTCGACCCCTACCACGGGCCGGATCGCCCGGTGGACGACGCCGAGACCGCCCTCCGGTACCTGGAGGAGACGATCCAGCTCGAGAACCCCGACTCGATCGCGGCGTTCATCCTGGAGCCGGTGACCGGCACGAACGGGATCCTGATCCCGCCGGACGGCTACCTCCAGGGGGTGCGCGAGCTCTGCGACCGGTACGGGATCCTGATGATCGCCGACGAGGTCATGTCGGGGTTCGGGCGCACCGGGGAGTGGTTCGCCGTGAACCACTGGGGCGTCGTGCCGGACATGATCACGATGGCCAAGGGACTCACGTCCTCCTACGTGCCCCTCGGCGCGGTGGGGATGCGACCCAAGGTGCACTCGTACTTCGACGACCACGTGTACTACGGCGGGCTCACGTACAACTCCCACCCGCTCGCGCTGGCCACCGCGCTCGCGATGATCGAGGCCTACGAGCAGGACGGCATCTTCGAGCACGTCCGCATGATGGGCGAGGTCATGCGGCGCCACCACCAGGAGCTGAAGGACAAGCACCCGAGCGTGGGGCACGTCCGGAACATCGGTCTGTTCGGGATCATCGAGCTCGTCCGCAACCGCGAGACGATGGAGCCGATGGCCCCCTTCAACGGCACGAGCGAGGAGATGAAGGCCGTCGCGCGCTACCTCGACGAGCACGGGCTGTTCACGTTCGTGCGGTGGCACACGATCATGACCAACCCGCCGCTCATCATCACCGAGGAGCAGCTCGCCGAGGGCTTCGAGATCATCGACGGCGCGCTCGAGCTCGCGGACCGCGCCGTCGTCTAGGTCCTTCGGCCCTTTGACCGCGTCGGGCCCGATGGTGCACGATCGGGCGGCGATCGTCGCCCGCTCCGGGAGGACCGATGCGGCACGAGCCGTCCGGCACCGTCTCGTGGCCGTTCGCGATGCTGCTCACCGCGATCGGCGGCCTCGCCGCGGCCGGCGGCGTCCCCCTCGGGTGGTGGGAAGCCCGGGCCATCCGGACCACGGAGATCTTCGGGCGCGAGATCCTCGCGGAGCGGACGCTCGCCGGCTGGAGCACCTGGGGTGGTGTGCTCTCGCTCGCCTGCGGCGCGGTCGCCCTCGCGGCGGGTCTCGTGGGCCTCGTGCCCGTCGGGCCCGCGCTCCGGCGGCGTGTGGCGCTCCTCGGGCTCTCCTGCGGCGTGCTCGCCCTGGTCGGCGTGGCGCTGGGGCTGGTCCAGGGATCGGCCGCGGCGCGCGCGGCCCTCGGCGGGCTCCCGGGCTCGGCCGAGGCG
>SIRV01000326.1 GCA_004366195.1 Actinomycetota bacterium | reverse complement strand
CCCCACTTGGCGCCCCAGTTTTTGTAGTCGGGCCTGTCCCAGTTCTCCAGGGTCATGCCCTCGGGCGCGAGGAACCCATCCAGACTGAGGGCGATATCGACGAATACCCTGCTCATGACCCCCCGGGTGGCGATGCCCCGCCCGTCTCGGCGTCGGTCGTCTCGCCGAGCAGTCTAACGCGGCTCCGTACCGGGCGACGCAGGTCGGGCACCGCCCGTTCTCATCTTGCGGAGCGGGCGCCCGCTCCCACGCGTACCATGATGGCCCTCCGCGACCGGACTGGTGGCGGCGGTGCTACTGGGGCACGCTCCTTACCTGCGTTGAGTCAGCCCTGGCCCACTCCGACGAGGACTACTTCGACTACTGGCAGGACCTCTCGCAGTGGTGGCGCTTCACCGCGGGGTTCCCGAGCGGCGGCGGCCAGCGGGACCGGCTCCGGGACGGGCTCCGGCAGTGGGCGGCCTGGGCGAGCCCCTGACCTTCACCCAGGGGGCGGAGGTGGGCAACTTCTTCCCGGACCAGTGCCCGCCTCCCACGAAGAACGCGGTGCACTGGAAGACCATCGACGGGAAGTGGGATGTCCTCGCGTACGTGTTTCTCTGCCCCCGGGAACCCACGGACAGGGTCACGAGCTTCCAGTTGGTGTTCGACAGGGACGAGGATCGGTACTGGGGGACGGGCGACGCTGGCGACCGCCTGATCCTCCCGTACGGGTGCGAGGTCGATGGATGGAGCGTCGCCTCCCACGAGTGGGGTCATGTGCACGGATATGCGGATGGGGCGGACGGCCAGGGCCACTTCCCCGCGGATGCCGCCATCTGCGAGAACAACAGCGACCAGCACACGATGTGCCCTGGGTATCATCCGGGTTCCGAGCGGATGCGGACCCTCGAGGAGCACGACAAGCACACTTGCCAGGCAGCGTATTGACCCTTCGCGGCTTGCGGTCACGGAGCAAGGGCCCGGACCGAGTTGGGGGCGATCCCAGGGCGATCCGGCAAGGGCGCGGAACTCACCCCCGAGGTCGTCCTGACCATGTTGAAGCCGGACATCGCACGAAGCTCCACACCAGGGGAGGAGCCACGGGCCCTCGCCGCCCAGACCCCGCGGCGACTCAGTACGGCGGTTGGAGTCCCTCGATCATCGGGAAGTGGCGGACGTTCGTGGTCAGGAGGTCCGCGTCGAGGACGAGGGCCGTGGCCGCGATGAGGTAGTCGGCATCGTCGATCCCGCGATGGCTGCGACGGAGCCGCTCGGCGAGCGCGCCCGCGACCCGGGAGATCTCCTCGTCGATCGGGGCCCAGGCCAGGGCGGAGAAGAACGCCTCCAACGCGTCGCGCTCGTCCTCCCCCACGCCGGCGAGGAGCTCGAACCGCGTGATCTCGCTCGCGACCAGCGTCTCGCCGGCGGTGACCAGGTCGGTGAGGAGCCTCGTCGCCGCTTCGAAACCTCGGAGGTGGTCCACCGCCACGGTCGTGTCCACCACCTTCATCGGAGCCCGACACGCCGCAGACGTTCGTTCAGGTCACCGCGCACCGCATCGACGTACCGCGCTCCGGTGAACCGCCTCCCTTTCCAGCTCCCCGCGCTCCTGCGGAGGGCTTCGAGCTGGGTCTCCCGCGCCGGTGCGCCGAAGGTCCGACGGATCGCGCGTCGGATCAGCTCCGACCGGGACGCGCCGGTCTCCGCGGCGGCGCGGTCGAGGAGCTCGAGCTCCTCTCGCCCGAGGTAGATCTGGGTTCGCACACCCCGCGGGCGGGTCGGTCGGTGGGCGATGCTTCCCGCGTGGATGTTCGCTTCGGGGATCTCGTGGGCGGCCGGTTCCTCCGCAGGCCGAACCGGTTCGTCGCCGAGGTCGAGGTCGATGGGAGGCGGGCGCTGGCGCACGTGCCGAACGCCGGGAGGCTGCGGGAGCTGCTCGCGCCCGGCGTCGAGGCGCGGCTCGCTCCGCAGGGAGGCGACCGGCGCACCGCGTTCGATCTGGTCCTGGTCCGGATCCCGCCGGAGGAGCGCGGTCCGGGTGGCGGCGAGTGGGCGTGCGTGGACTCCCGCCTACCGCCCCGTGTGCTCGCCGCCGCGATCGCGCGGGGCGCCGTGCCCGAGCTCGAGGGCGGGCGGGTGGTCCGCACCGAGCCGCGGCTCGGCGCCGGCCGGGCCGACCTCCTCGTCGCCGGACCGGGCTGGGAGGCGGTGGTCGAGACGAAGTCCATCACGCTCGTCCGCGCCGGTGCGGGGCTCTTCCCCGACTCGCCCTCGGTGCGTGGCGCCCGCCACGCGTCGGAGCTCGCCGCCGAGCGGGGGCGCCGGCGCCTGCTCGCCTTCGTGGTCCAGCGTCCGGACGCCCGCGCCGTCCGCGTGAACGAGCCGGCCGACCCGGCGTTCGCGGCGGCCGTCCGGTTGGCCGAGCGGCGGGGGGTCGGGCTCCTCGCCGGGGTCTGCGATGTCGGCCCGGAGGGGATCTCCTGGCGCGGGTCGGTCCCCATGGAGCGGTACCACGCCGACGCTCCCGTGCCGACCTTGCCCGACCACGTCCGTCCGGGTCTGCGGCTGCTCGTGTGCGGGATGAACCCCGGCCGGTACTCGGCCTGGTACGGCATGTACTCCGCGCGCCCCGGGAACCTCTTCTGGCCGGCGATGCGGGCGGCGGGGCTCGTACCCGCGGCGAGCGGTCCGGGGGAGGAGGCCTGGCTGTGTCGGGAGCTCGGTATCGGCTTCACCGACGTCGTGAAGCGGCCCACGGGAGGGATCGACGAGATCACCGAGCCCGAGTGGCGGGAGGGCGCCGAGCGCCTGCGCGCGCTCCTGCGTCGGTTCCGTCCCGGCGCCGTCTGCTTCGTCGGCCTGCGGGGCGCCCGGGCGGTGCTCGGGCCGGGCACGCGGCCGGGCCCGCAGCGGTCGCTGGAGGGCACCCCCTGCTTC
>SIRV01000325.1 GCA_004366195.1 Actinomycetota bacterium | reverse complement strand
GACCCTCCACAAACTGGGTCTGGACCGCAAGGACAAGGTGCGGGTCGGCGACGTCGAGGTCGCCCCGCGGGACGTCGTCGCCGCGATCCTCCCCGACCCGGCCACGCTCGGCGACAAGATGAGCGGGAAGACCTGCGTCGGCACCTTCGTGCGGGGCACCGGCACGGACGGGCGACCGCGGGAGGTCTACCTCTACCACGTCGTCGACAACGAGGAGTGCTACCGGAAGGACGGGACCCAGGCGGCGGTCTGGCAGCCGGCGCTCAACCCGGTGATCGCCCTCGAGCTCCTCGCGACCGGCGTGTGGGAGGGCGCGGGCGTGCTCGGGCCCGAGGCGTTCGAGCCCGTCCCCTTCCTCGACCTCCTCAAGGAGTACGGGTCGCCCTGGGGCGTGGAGGAGCGGACCCCGCGGAGCGCCTCGGGCTAAGGTTCGTCCCTCGTTCGACCGACCCTTCCTGGGACGGCCCGGGAAGGGGGCCGACGGGGGAGATGACGACGAACGACGACCGCTCGGGGCCCGGCAGGGCCCGCGTCCTCGATATCCTGCTCGAGCCCGCCAGCCTGCTCGAGGCCACCCCGGAATGCCTCGTCGTGGCCGCCGCGGACGGCAGGATCGTCTACGCGAACCGGCGTGCGGCCGAGCTCGCCGGCTACCCGCCCGAGGCCCTGCACGACCGCGTCGTGGAGGATCTCGTCGCGACCGAGGTTCCCATCGCGGAGGCGGCGCCCGGCACCGTCCTGGCCGGGACCTGTCGCCGCGCCGACGGCGCGGAGGTGCCGGTGGAGGTGCACCTGGGCTCGGTCGAGGGTCCGGCCGGCCGGTACCTGGTCGTGACCCTCCGGGACGTCTCGGAGCTCCGCCGCGGAGAGGCGGCCCGCTTCGAGGCCGAGGCCAAGTACGCCGCCCTCGTCGAGGGCATCCCGGCCATCACCTACATCGACCCCATCGACCCTGACCAGGACTCGATCTACGTGAGCCCCCAGGTCGCCGAGCTCCTCGGCATCAGCCAGCGGGAGTGGCTCGAGGACCCCTACTGCTGGCGCCGGCACGTCCACCCCGAGGACATCGACCGCGCCTGGGAGGAGTACCGGGAGGCGTGCCGCACCGGCCGGTCGCTCTCGCACGAGTACCGGATGGTGCACGAGGACGGGCACGTGATCTGGGTGAGCGAGCAGGCGTTCATCGTGCGCAACGAGCGCGGCGAGCCCTGGCTCGTGCAGGGCGTCATCTTCGACATCACCGAGCGCAAGCGCGCCGAGGAGCAGGTGGCCTACCTCGCCTACCACGACAAGCTCACCGGGCTCCCGAACCGAGCCCTCTTCGAGGAGATGCTCGAGCTCGCCCTGGCCCGGGCGCGCCGGCACGGGCTCGGGGTCGGGGTCCTGTACCTCGATCTCGACAACTTCAAGCTGGTGAACGACTCGATGGGGCACCACGTCGGGGACCAGCTGCTCGTGCAGCTCGCCGAGCGGCTCCGGGGGTGCACGCGGGAGACCGATCTCGTCGCCAGGCAGGGGCGCGACGAGTTCCTGCTCCTCCTCGCCGACCTGGAGCGGGGCGTCGGGCCCGATCCCGGCGAGGACGCCGACGTCGCCGTGGCGGCCTCGGTGGCCGAGCGCGTCCGCGACGCCCTCCGCGAGCCGTTCCGCCTGGAGGGGACGGAGTTCTACGCCTCGGCCTCCATCGGGATCAGCCTGTTCCCGCGCGACGCCCAGGACGGGGAGACCCTGCTGCGGAACGCCGACACGGCGATGTACGAGGCCAAGCGGACGCATCCCGGCAGCTACGTGATCTACGCCCAGGACGGGCGGGACCCGAAGGAGCACCTGTCCTTCACCACGCGGCTCCGGCACGCCGTCGAGCAGCGGCACTGGGTGCTCCACTACCAGCCCATCGTGGATCTCGCCGACGGGAGCGTGCGCGCGGTGGAGGCCCTGATCCGGTGGCAGGAGCCGAACGGGGGGCTCGTCCCGCCGGGGGAGTTCATCCCCGTCGCCGAGGAGCTCGGGCTGATCGAGGCCATCGGCGACTGGGTGCTGGGCGAGGTGATCCGCCAGCACCTCGCCTGGCGCGAGGAGGGCCTGGAGATCCCGATCGGCCACAACCTCTCGCCCCGGGAGCTCTGGTCGCCGCGCCTCGCCGACCGGATCCTGGAGCGGCTGCGCGAGGCGGAGCTCGGCCCGAGGGCGATCACGCTCGAGATCACGGAGTCCACGGCCATGACCGACCCCGAGCGCACGCTCCGGGTGCTCGGCGAGCTCCACGCCTGGGGGATCCCGATCGCCATCGACGACTTCGGGACCGGCTACTCGTCGCTGGCGCGGCTCAAGCACATGCCGGTCGACGTGCTGAAGATCGACCGGATGTTCGTGCGCGACGTGGACCGGGACCGGGACCTGGCCGGGATGGTCCGGGCCATGATCCAGCTCGCCCAGAGCCTGGGCATGCTGCCGCTGGCCGAGGGCGTGGAGACCCCCGGCGAGTACGTGTTCCTCCGCTCGAACGGTTGCCGCTACGCCCAGGGCTTCCTCTTCGGCCGACCCGTGCCCGCGGACGAGATCCCCGAGCTCGTCCGGCGCGAGGGCGGGCTCGCGCCGCGGCTCACCGTCGCCCGGTAAGGCCGTCCCCGCCTCGGGCCCTCAGGCCGAGGCGGCGGTCCGCTCCTCGGGGAGCACCAGCAGGTCGTCGGCGTCCGCCGAGGGCTCGACGGACGGCTCGAGCGGGGGCCAGTCGTACGCCTTCGGGTACAGGAGGATCGCTCGCAGGGCCTCGACCATCTCCTCGAGCTGGCGGACCAGGTCGTTCGCGCGGCACACGGCGTGCCGGAGGGCCTCGGCCTGCGCGCGGGCTTCCTCGACCGCCATCCGGTACTGGTCCTCGTTCGAGGGGCCGACCGGCAGGCGGTCCGGAGGTAGGACCGTCATGCTCATCGCGTCTCCTCCGAACGAGATGGGGTCGCCCCCAGGATAGCCCCGGCCCGGCGCCTCGGTCCAATCGCCCAGGTCGTGGGGCTCGTTCGCTACCATGGGCGCGCCATGCGTCGGTACGAGCCGTCCGAGATCGAGCCGAAGTGGATCGAGCGCTGGGAGGCGGAGGGTCTGTACCGGGCCTCCGACGACCCGGACGATCCCCGCCCGCGCTTCTACGCCCTCGACATGT
>SIRV01000324.1 GCA_004366195.1 Actinomycetota bacterium | reverse complement strand
CCGCCGCCCCCCGCCGCGGCCGAGCCGCGGGGGCCCGCCGGCACGCGCGCGTGGTCGTGCGCAAGGTCGGCCCGTGGTCGGTCTTCAAGATGTCGCTGGTCTTCTACCTCTGCGTGATGCTCGTCCTGCTCGGGGCGGGCGTGATCCTGTACGGGATGCTCGGGGCGATGGGCGCGCTGGACTCCACGACCCGGCTCGTGCGGGACCTGTTCTCCGACCGGACCTTCGAGATCAACGGACGCTGGCTGTTCACGAGGGCCCTCGGGGTGGGCCTCGTCATGGTCGTCGTGTGGTCCCTCATCAACGTGTTCGTCGCCTTCCTGTACAACCTCATCGCCGACCTGGTCGGTGGGATCGAGGTCACGCTGGCCGAGCGACGGTGACGCTGGGGCGGCGGCCCCGTCGATTGACACCGTTCTCGAGGCCCGCGTACGCTTGCTCGAGGGCCGGGGTGGAACGCTCGAGCTCCCGATCGGGCCTGTAGCTCAGTCGGTGAGAGCGCATCCCTGATAAGGATGAGGTCGTTGGTTCAAGTCCAACCAGGCCCACGGCGAAAGGAGGGCTCCCATGGCTGAGGAGACCGAGGGCACCAAGAAGAGGGGCTTCTTCAGCAAAATCATGAAGGTCGCCTTCATCGCGGCCATCGTGGGCGCGGTGGTCGCCGTCGTCAAGCGGCGGCGCGGCGGGGAGCTGGACGAGGACGAGTGGCAGGAGCTGCCGCCCCCGGCGGGCGGGTAGCTGGTCGTTCGAGAGCGTGCGCGGGGGCCCGGGCCGACGGCCCGGGCCCCCGCGCGTCCGCCGGTAGACTCCGCCCGATGGGCGGGGAAGCGTGGGCGCTCGCCGAGCGCGCGGCGGCGGCGGCAGGCGTCCGGCTGCGCGGCCTGGATCGCCTGGAGGACGCCGACGACATCCTGCGGGTGATGATCGCGACCTGGGGGGAGCACCAGCTCGTCCCCCGCGAGATGCTCCGCGCCCTGGGCGACGCCGCCAACCCCCCCATCGGGGCCTTCGAGGACGACCGGATGGTCGGATACGTGCTCGGCTGGATCTCGGCGGATCCGCAGGACGGGCTCGTCGTGCACTCCCACATGCTCGCCATCCTCCCCGAGCGACGGCATCGGGGCGTGGGATACGCCCTGAAGCTCGCGCAGCGCGCCCAGGCGCTCGACCTCGGGATCCGCGTGGTGCGGTGGACCTTCGACCCCGTGATCTCGCGGAACGCGTGGTTCAACCTGGGCAAGCTCGGCGCGGTCGCCGACCGCTTCCACCGCAACTACTACGGCGAGATGACCGACGTCGTGAACCGAGGCGAGCGCACGGACCGGCTGGTCGTGCGGTGGGATCTGGGGGCGGCCCGCGAGGCCCCCGACACGGCCGAGGCCGCCGTCCTGCTCGCCCGGGTCGGGGAGGAGCCCTCCCCGCGGCCCGAGCTCGGGGAGCTCCCGGGGGACGACCGCCCGGTGCTGGTGTTCCTCCCGCGCGATCATGAGGCGATGCGGCGACGCGAGCCCGACCTCGCCCGCGCCTGGCGCGACGCCGTGGCCGAGGCGATCGAGGCGTGCCTGGCCTCCGGGCGGATCGCGCGGACCTTCACCGCTGAGGGGGGGTACGTCTTCGCGTGAGCCGGGTCCGGGCGATCGAGCTACGTCTGGTGGCCCTCCCGCTGGTGCGGCCGTTCCGCACCAGCTTCGGCGAGGAGACGGACAAGGTCTGCATCCTCGCCCGCGTGGAGACCGACCACGGGGTCGGCTGGGGCGAGTGCGTGGCCGGCGCCGAGCCGGACTTCTCGGAGGAGTTCAACGAGGCGGCCTGGCTCGTGCTCCGGGACCTCCTCGCTCCGGCCCTGTTCGCCGCGGGCGACGTCGAGCCGGAGGGGGTCGAGGCGGCGTTCGCACGGGTGCGGGGCAACCGCATGGCGAAGGCCACGCTCGTGAACGCCTTCCTCGACGCCTGGCTCCGCGAGCAAGGCCGGTCCCTCGCCTCCTACCTGGGGGCCGAGCGGGACCGGGTCCCCTGCGGGGTCTCGGTGGGCATCACGCCGACCACGGAGGAGCTTCTCGCGCAGGTCGAGGGGTACCTGGCCGAAGGGTACCGACGGATCAAGCTGAAGATCGCGCCGGGCCTCGATGTCGAGCGCGTGGCGGCCGTGCGGCGCGCGCACCCCGATGCGCCGCTGTCGGTCGACGCGAATGCCGCCTACCGCCTGGAGGACGCGGAGACCCTGCGGGCGCTCGACGACTACGACCTGCTGATGATCGAGCAGCCCCTGCACCACGAGGACCTCGTGGAGCACGCGGAGCTTGCCCACCTGGTGCGCACCCCGCTGTGCCTGGACGAGTCGATCCGCTCCGCGGCCGATGCACGGGCCGCGATCTCGCTCGGCTCGTGCCGGATCGTGAACATCAAGCAGGGGCGGGTCGGCGGGGTGCTGGAGGCGCGGCGGGTGCGCGACGTCTGCCGGGAGCGCGGAGTGCCGGTGTGGTGCGGGGGGATGCTCGAGACCGGCGTGGGGCGCGCCGTGAACCTGGCCCTCGCCGCGATGCCCGGCTTCACGCTCCCCGGCGATACGAGCGCGAGCGCGCGCTACTTCCACGAGGACCTGACGGAGCCGCACGTGCTCGCGCCGGACGGAACGATGGCCGTGCCGACGGGAACGGGGATCGGTGTCGAGCCGCTGCCGGAGCGTCTGGCGGCATGCACCCGACGGGTGGAGCGCCTCGAGGCACCGTGATGCGGCGGGGCCCTTTGCGACGGCGGGCGCGGCGGTTCATGCTGTAGGGACCATGGCCGGGGGAGGGCGACGAGGGACGTGATGAGGAAGCGCGTGATCCGTGCCGGAGAGATCGAGATCGAGGACTCCGAGGGGCGTGTCCGGGCCCGCTTCGGCGTGACGAACGAGGACTACCCCTTCATGGCCTTCTACGGACCGGAGGGCCGGCTGCGGGCACGGTTCGGGATCCAACCCGACGGTTCGGCCGGCCTGGCCATCGCCGACGACCAGGGGAAGGTCCGGGCGACCTTCGGGCTGTTCTCGGACGGCTCGGCCAGCCTGGCGATGGTGGACCGCAACGGCAAGGTCCGGGCCAAGTTCGGGCTGGGGACGGAGGGCTCGCCCACGCTCGCCCTGCGGAACAAGGACGGGGAACTGGGGTTCGTGTACAGCCTGGCGCAGCAGGGCTCGCCGACCATCAGCCTCCAGGACGAGGACGGGAAGATCCGGGCGCGGCTCGGCCTGGCGGCCGAGGGATCGCCGATCCTGCGGCTGCTGGACCGCGACGGCGAGCTGCGGGCCATCTTCGGGCTGACGACGGACGGCGTGCCGGTCCTGCAGTTCATCGGCAAGGACGGCGAGCCCGTGTGGACGGCGCCGACCGCTCTAGCCGCCGCCGAGGGCGGGGCGGGGCCCGCCGAACCGGCCGCCGGCTGAGGGATCGACGGGAGCGGGTCACCTATCATCGGGGCGGGGACGTAGCTCAGCGGTAGAGCACCTGCTTTGCACGCAGGGGGTCGCCGGTTCGAATCCGGTCGTCTCCACGCCTTGCCGCGGGCGCCCCCGAACCGTCAGACTGCAGGGCGGCATGAGCGCGCACCGGACCCCCCTCGCGGCCAACGCCGGCCGCATCGTCTCGGGCCTGCTCACCCTGGGGCTCGCGATCGCGCTCGTCCTCACCGTGGTCCGGGGGGGCGGGAGCCTGGCCCGGGCCGAGGAGGAGGCCGAGCGGCGAGCGGTGCGCTGGGCGAGCTCGGCGCTGGTGGACGCCCTCACCCCGGCGCAGGTCTCCTCGGAGATCCTCGGCCCCGCCTACAGCGAGCTGCTCATCACGGTCCAGGCTCGGATCCTGGCCGACGACCGCGTGGCGCGTGTCCGCATCTGGAGCCCCGAGGGGGTCCTCGTGTTCTCCAGCGACCAGCGCGACAAGATCGGGAAGTACGTCGCCGCCGACGATCCGAACATCGAGGCGGCCCTCGGGGGCGATGTGGTGAGCGTCCCCACCGAGGCCACCCTGGGGCCCAAGGCCGGGCTCGCCGGAGCCGACGAGAAGCTGCTGCAGACCTTCGTGCCCCTGCACCTGCCGGGAGAGACGAGGACCTCGGGGGTGGTGCAGATCGACCAGCGGTACGCGGCGATCGAGGACGCCGCGGCGGGATCCTGGACCTGGATCCGCCTGGCCCTGGTGGCGGCGCTCACCGTCTCGGGCACCTGGTTCCTGACCACGCTGCGCCGCCGCCCCGCGCCGGTCGCCGAGCCAGAGGTGGTCGCCGCCCTCCCGGAGGGTGAAGCGGCGCGTGAGTACCGCGCGGTGCTCTCCAGGGCGGAGCGCGCGGAGGCGGAGGCGGCGACCGCCGCCGCGAGGCTCCGCGAGCTCGAGGCGCGCGCCCTCACCGCCGAGGAGCGAGCCGCCCGCGCCGAGGCAGACCTGGCGGAGGCGCTGCAGGCCCGCTCCGAGCCGGTGCCGGCCTCGGAGGTGGAGGGGAAGCTCGACGAGCTGGAGCGGGAACGGCAGCGGCTGGAGGCCGAGCTCGCGCGGATGCGCGCGGCGCTCGCGGATCGCGAGGCGGAGCTCGCGCCGGCGCGGGAGGCGGCGACCGGGATCGATGCCGACGCGGCCTCCCCGGTCGCGGATCTGGCGCGCGAGGGCGAGGCCGCGCAC
>SIRV01000323.1 GCA_004366195.1 Actinomycetota bacterium | reverse complement strand
GGCCCACCCCGACGTGTTCAACCTGCTGCTCCAGCTCCTGGACGACGGCAGGCTCACCGACGGCCACGGCCGCACCGTGGACTTCCGCAACACGGTGGTCATCATGACCTCCAACCTCGGGAGCCACCTGTTCCAGGACCCCTCGCTCTCGCCCGAGGAGCGCAAGCGCCAGGTGCTCGAGGCGGTGCGGAGCTCCTTCCGCCCGGAGTTCGTGAACCGGATCGACGAGATCCTGGTGTTCTCGCCCCTCGGCAGGGAGGAGATCGGGAGGATCGTGGACCTGCAGGTGGCCCGCCTCGCCGAGCGCCTTTCGGAGCGCAAGCTCACGCTTCGGCTCACCGAGGCCGCCCGGGCCTGGCTCGCCGAGCACGGCTACGAGCCCGCCTTCGGCGCGAGGCCGCTCCGGCGCGTGATCCAGCGGCACCTGGAGGACCCCCTCGCCCTCAAGCTCCTCTCCGGCGAGGTCCGCGAGGGCGACGAGGTCGAGGTGGACGTCACGGCCGAGGGGCTGGTGTTCCGCATCCCCGAGCGCGTCCCGGCGTGAGCTCGTGAACGCGTTCACGATGGCTTGACCGGGGGGCATCTCGGCGTATCCTCGGCCCGTAACCCCCCCGGTGGGGGCGGCATGGGGCTTCCGAGCCAGGTCGCGGCCGGCGCGCGGCGAGCGCTGGCGGCGCACCCCGGCATCGGGGTCGCCGAGGGGGCGGCGACGACCCTTCTCCACAGGGTGGTGCCCCGCGGGACGGCGGCGCGGAACGCCGGGCGCCCGGCGGCGGGCGCCGCCGCAAGGGCCGCCCTGGTGCTCCAACGGCCTCCCGTTGTCGGGCGCCCTGGACCGCGGGAGCGAACCTCCTGCGAAGCACCGCGCGTGGGTCGGCTCGGGGGCTCGGGGTGCTTCGGATCTAGGCCGTGGGCCGCGATCCTGGTCGCGGTCGTAAGCACCTTGGCGCTCTCGGCCTGCGGGAGCATCGGCGAGCGAGGCAGCACCTCGGCTACCGCGGCTGCCGCAGGGGGCGGATCGGACGACCGGGCCTCCTGTCCGGTGACGGTTGCGACGGCCGGCTTCGTGCCACCCGAGCCGTACCCGCCGGAACCTCCGGGCGGGCAGGTGTGGTACGGGACCCCCGAGCTCTGGACGCTGCTGGATGCCGGGCCCGTGATCTGGGGCGGCAGGAGCTACGTTCACGAAGGCGAGATCGTCTTATTCAGCAAGACGCTCTGGTTCAGCGAGCGGTTCTCAACCGCACGGGGCGAGGACTTCTCCGGCGATCCCAACATCACCCTCACGGCGACGCGCCTCGACGAACCGGCCCCCGTGGTGCGGCGTGACCGCGGCGTGCCGTCGTTCAACGAGCACATCAAGAACTTCCTGCTCGTCCCCCTCGCACTCCCCGCAGAGCCGGGGTGCTGGAGGGTCACAGCTACGTACCACGGGGCGGAACTCAGCTACGTGATGGAGGTCGGAGGAAGGGCTTTCCCCGGCGCCGGGGGCCCAGGTGGGAGGTCCGAGGGTGCTGCGGTCGGGTAGGACAGGCCCGGCCGAGGGCGACGAGAGCCGAAATCAGCGGTCCGGGCCTTTCGTCGGCGAGTTCGTGGTGGAGTCACCGGTTGTCTGCGTGCTCACGCGGTTCGGTCTGCGGCGACCGTGGCATCTCATCCAGACCTACCTCGCCTACTGCTGGCTGGTCAGGCGCGTGCGGCGCGTCGCGCCCGGCGGCCTGATCGGGTCCGTCTTCCTCATCGAGAGTGCAACCACCTGCTGGAGCCTCTCGCTCTGGAGGGATGAGGGTGCGATCCCGCACTTCGGAGCGTCCGTTGTGGAACACGTGCTGGTGGCCGATGACGTCTTCAAGCGGTTGCGCTTCTACCAGGATCGACCGGAGCTTTGGTCCACGAAGTGGCGGCTCATTCGCGCCAGCACCAATCTGAACTGGGAGGGCTGCGACTCGGGAGGCATCGTCATGCGGGAGGAGCCGATCGAGGCATGAACGGCTGGAGCCTGTGGCTTGCTGAGAGTCTTCGGCTCCTGTTGGGAGCTGTATTCCTCGTTACGGGAGCTATGAAGCTCAGAAGCCCACGACGGTTCGCGGCCGTGGTCCGAGACTACCAACTCATCCCTCCTGTGCTGGCTCTCGTCTCCGGCGACGCAGTCCTTGTCCGGGGGGCGGACCATTTGACGTTGAGGTGCAGGTCTCGTCCGGCAGCGATCTGGAAGCGGGGAAGCACCTCGTCACCGCGATGGTCGGGTCTTTGGCAACCCTCTGAGATGACGCTGCGCCCCGCCGGTGGGGCTGCCGGCGGAGGTGGCACGGCGGATGCGCTCACGAGTTGCAGGAGGGCGCGCAGGAACGTGCGCCCGCGCGGCGGGCCGTGGGGCCTTGCGCGCGTCGATCGGCGCACCGCCCTTCACATCCCCTGGTCCCTGCGTCCCTCTCGGAGCAGGGGTGGAACCGCCCCTGGAGGTAGCGAGGGTAACCAGCGAGGGGTGCGGCACCGTCGAGGGTGTGTACCGCCAGCACGGACCGAGGATCTGGCGGGCCGTGTTCGCCTACTGCCGGGATCGGGAGATCGCGAGCGACGCGCTCGCGGAGGCGTCCGCGCAACTCCTTCGGCGGGGTGACCGCGTCCGCGACCCCGCCGCCTGGGCCTGGCGCGCGGCGTTCCGGATCGCCGCCGGTGCCTTCGTCGCGTGGGCCGCGTTCAGGCCCGCGGGCGGTGCCGGGCCGATCGGCGCTGCCGACCAGGCGGCGCCCGACGTCCTCCGGATCTCGTGCGCCGCCGACGGGACCCCGAGGCTCTCGGCGACGACGGTCCGGACCCAGCCTGACGGGTTGCACGTGATCGTGGATGACCCCGGCCCCGCCGACGAGATCTGGCTCCAACAGCCCTCGCGCCCGGGCGTCACGTGGAGCAGCGGGAGCAGCGACCTCGGCGAGGAGCTGGCGATGCCGGTCCCGCGGGGCGAGACCTACGTGCAGTGCCGCGACCAAGAGCGGCTGCCCGAGCCGCCGCGGGGAGACGCCTGGATGGCGAGGGCGCCGCACTTCACGTTGATCGATCCCGACGGCAACTGGGTCCCCTCGGACCTCGCGTGCCGAGACGCCGGGGGGATCGACTCGCGCTCGGTGAGCGATCCCGGCCTGTTCGGTCTGTCGGCCGCGGAGGCGGCGCGGATGGCGGTGCCCGGGATCCGCGACACCGACGTCGTGGAGCCGACCGGCTACGTGGCCTCACCCCACGAGGCCAAGACCGTGCGCGTGGTCCGGGACGGGACGGTGATCGCCGTCCTGCGGCAGAGCGAGGGGGATCCGGGCCTGTTCTTCGGGGAGGCCTGCCTCGGCAGCGGGATCGGCGGCGCCTGAGGGCCGGAAACGATCCCTGACCAAGCGGTTCGGCTCCTCGCGCCTGGGGAGAGGACGAAGCGGCTCGGTTCCTGCGATACCCGTCACGGGTCGGTCGGACCGTCGAGCTCCCGGAAGAACGCGTCACCCCACAGCCGGACGCCCTCCCGCACCGCCGAGGTGGCGAGCGCGTCGCCCCGCCGGAGCGCCCGGCGGAACTCCTCAGGCGTGTAGCCGACGACCTGGACCCCCGGGGAGGCGCCGTCGGCGAGGAGCGCGCCGCGGTCGGGGATCCGCGCGGGGAGGCGATCGGCGATCACCACCAGGTCGACGTCGCTCCAGAGGTTGAAGTCGCCACGGGCGACCGAGCCCGCGACCGCCGCCGCGACCACCGGCATCCGCTCGGAGAGCCGGCGCACGTGCTCCCGCGCCAGCTCGATCAGGCGCTCGCGCTCGCGCCGCCGCGCCGCGACCACCTCAGCCACGCAGCTCCTCCCATGCTCCGTCCACGAAGGCGAGGATCGCCCGGGCGTCCTCCACCGCCTGTCGGGAGTCGGCCTCCGTGTAGTGCTGGCTCGGCGGGCCCGCGGCGTGGGCGTCCGGGTAGCGCGGCGGGATGTAGTGGCGACCGAGACGAGCGAGCGTGTCGCGGATCTCGTCGGGGACCCGGATGCCGGCATCGGCCGCGCGCGTCCCCAGCAGGGGCAGGTCGTGGCCCCATGGGCCGAGCCCGAGGCCGTGGAGGAGCGCCTTCATCCCGAGCTGCGCGGCCTGCTCGGCGAGGAAGCACGCCCAGTTGTGAGCCCCGGCCGCCGCCTCCCGTTCGGCGCTCGCCAGGGCCTGGTCCGCCTCGCTCCGCCAGCGCCGGAACTCCTCGTCGTCGAGGGGCCGGTTCCCTCCCGTGGTCGCCATGGCCAGGCCATCATCCTCCGCCGCGGTCATCGCCGTCACGTCGCTCCGATCCCCTCGGCTCCAGCGACGCTGGGGGCGGTCCGTGCCCGGGCCGATGGTT
>SIRV01000322.1 GCA_004366195.1 Actinomycetota bacterium | reverse complement strand
GGGAGATCACGGTGACGGCGGCCGGCCTCCTCATCCGCACCGCCGAGGCCCATCCGGAGGCCTTCGCCCGATGCGAGGAGCTCCTCGTGCGCTTGGCCGGCGAGCTCATGGCCCGGGACCTCATGCGCGCCCTCGACCACCTCGCGGCCCTGGCCGATGCCGAGGCGCCGGAGCAACGGGCCGAGCGGCGGCTCGCGGCCCGACGGCTCCACGTCTCGCCCACCCTCGACGGCATGGTGCGCGTCGACGGCGACCTCGACCCCGAGACCGGCCAGCTCCTGCTGACCGCCCTCCGGGCGGAGATGGACGCGCAGGCGCGGGTCCGCGGCGACCGCAGGACCCCGGCCCAGCGCCGCGCCGACGCCCTCGCCGAGATCTGCCGCTCCTACCTCGACCGCGCCGACCAGCCCGAGATCGGGGGCGAGCGACCCCACCTGCTCGTGACGGTGGATCTCGTCACCCTCACGCGGTCGGCTTCCGGAAGGTCCGACCTGCCCGACGCCGGCGACATCTCGCCGGAGCAGGCCCGGCGGATCGCGTGCGACGCCGACGTCTCGCGGGTGGTCACGGCGGGGCCGTCGCTGGTCCTCGACCTCGGCCGGCGTACCCCGGTCGTGCCCGGCCCGCTCCGCCGCGCTCTCCTCGTGCGCGACCGCGGCTGCGCCTTCCCCGGCTGCGGCCGTCCGCCCGGCTGGTGCGACGCCCACCACGTGATCCACTGGGCCGACGGCGGGCCGACCGCGCTCGCCAACCTCGTGCTCCTCTGCCGGCCGCACCACCGGATGGTCCACCGGGGCTTCGAGGTCCGGATGGAGGGCGGGCGGCCGCGCTTCCGCCGCCCGGACGGCACACCCCTCGGCGGACGGCCGCCGCGAGATCCCGCGCTCCTGCTCGACGGTCGCGCCCCGCCCTGAACGGCGGGGAGCTCGCTACACCCTCCCGAGCGCGCGCTCGGTCTCCGGCTCGAAGAGGTACAGCCGCCCCGGCTCGAGGCCGAACCGGACGTGCTCATCGGGCGCCCCGCGGGCGTCGGGATCCGCGTGGACGATGAAGCGCGCCTCGGGAGCCGCCGCCACCCCGATGAAGGTCTCGCGCCCGAGCATCTCGACGTACTCGACGACGCCCTCGATCGGACCGACGAGTCCAACCCCCTCGCGCCAGAGGCGCGCGTGCTCGGGGCGGACCCCGACGATCACCTCGTCGGGAAGCCGCGGGAGCCCGCCCGGGAGGGGGAGCTCGAGGAGCGCCCCGTCCCGAAGGAGCGCGACCGTCCCGTCCCGACGCTCGGCGCGCATCCGCGAGAAGCTCATCGCCGGGCTCCCGATGAACCCGGCGACGAACACGTTGGCCGGTTCGTCGTAGACGGTCCTGGGGTCGCCGACCTGCTCCAGGACGCCCCGGTTCATCACGGCGATCCGGTCGCCCATCGTCATGGCCTCGACCTGGTCGTGGGTCACGTACACGGTCGTCGTCCCGATCTCGGACTGGATCCGCTTGATCTCGCTGCGCGTCTGGGCGCGGAGCTTCGCGTCCAGGTTCGACAGGGGCTCGTCCATCAGGAAGACCTGCGGCTGGCGGACGATCGCCCGGCCGAGCGCCACCCGCTGCCGCTGTCCGCCCGAGAGGGCGCGGGGTTTGCGATCCAGGAGGTCGCCGATCCCGAGGATCTCCGCCGCACGGAGCACGCGCCGGCGGATCTCATCCTTCGGGGTCTTGCGCATCTTCAGACCGAAGGCGAGGTTCTCGTACACGGTCATCTGCGGGTAGAGGGCGTAGTCCTGGAACACCATCGCGATGTCCCGGTCGCGCGGCGCCAGGCGGTCCACCACCCGATCCCCGATCCGGATCGAGCCCGCCGTGAGGGACTCCAGACCGGCCAGCAACCGCAGGGCGGTCGTCTTCCCGGAGCCGGACGGACCGACGAGGACGATGAACTCGCCGTCCTCGACGTGGAGCGTGAAGTCGTCGAGCGCGAGGACCTCCCCGAAGCGCTTCGTCACGTGATCGAAGTCGACCGTGGCCACCGCTACCCCTTCAGCGCCCCGCTCAACATGCCGCGGATGAACTCCCGCTGCGTGAACACGTAGACCACGAGCACCGGCAGCATGACGATCACCGCCCCCGCGGCGAGCAGGGGGGTGTCGGTCGTGTACCGCCCCGAGAAGAGCGAGAGGCCCTGCGGCACGGTGATGTACTTCGGATCCGTCGTCATCACGAGCGGGAGGAAGAACTCGTTCCAGGACCCGGCGAAGGTGAGGACCACCAGGGTGAGGATCGCCGGACGCCCGAGCGGCACCAGCACGCGCCACAGGATGTGCCAGCTCGAGGCCCCGTCGATCCGGGCCGCCTCGATCAGCGACCGGGGGGCCGAGAGGAAGAAGGCTCGCATCCAGAACACGCCGAACGCCACCGAGCCCGAGATCTCCGGCAGGATCAGCGCCCAGTACGTATCGATCATCCGCAGCGCGCGGAGGTCGTAGTAGAGCGGCACGACGATCGCCTCGAACGGGATGATCATCCCGAGGAGGAACAGGTAGAAGACCGTGGTCGCGCCCCGGAACCGCATCGTGCCGAGCGCGTAGCCGCCGAGGATCGAGAGCACCGTCGAGACGATCACGACGACCGTCGCCACGATCACGCTGGAGCGCACGTACATCCCGAACTGCCCCTCCGTCCAGGCGGTGGCGAGGTTCCCGAAGTTCCACGAGGGAGGGAGGGAGAAGCCCGAGGGGTTGGTGCCTCGCGGATACAGGCTGGCGAGGATGACGCCCGCGATGGGGTAGATCGCGATCGCCGAGAACGCGATCAGGATCGCGTAGTTCGCCACCACCTGACGTCGAGAGATCCCGGTCATCCCTCGCCCCGCTCCATCAGCCGCGTGATGCCGAACGTCACGGCGAAGACGATCAGCATGAGGGTGATGCCGATCGCCGCCGCCGAGCCGACCTGGTTGGTGAGGAACGCTCGGCTGTAGACCTGGAACGCCGGGACGGAGGTGGCGGTCCCCGGGCCCCCGGACGTCATCACGTAGACCAGGTCGAAGGTGCTGAGCGCGTCGATCACCGTGAGGACCAGCGCCACCGTGAGCTCGTGGCGGAGCCCCGGCAGCGTCACCGCGAGGAACTCGCGCACCGGACCGGCGCCGTCCACCCGCGCCGCCTCGTAGAGGCTGGCCGGGATCTTCATGATCCCGGCGATGAACAGGATCATGCAGAAGCCGAACTCGCCCCAGGTCCCGACCAGGCCGACCGAGGGCAGCGCCCAGGTGAAGTCCCCCAGCCACGCCCGCGCCACGTGACCCAGCCCGATCGCCCGCAGGAACGCGTTGAGCGGGCCGTCCGGCGCGTAGATCCACGCCCACGTCACCGCCACGACCACGTTGGTGATGATCACGGGCACGAACAGGATCGTCCGGAAGAACGTGAGCCCCCGGATCCGGATGCGTGAGAGCGAGGCGGCGAGCAGGAGCCCGATCGTGATCGGCAGGAACGAGAAGAAGACGATGAGCACGAGCGTGTGCCCGTACGAGGAGCGGATCAGCGGGTCGGTGAAGAAGGCGGCGTAGTTCCGCAACCCGACGAACGTGCCCGGCGTGAGCCCGTCCCACTCGAAGAAAGAGAGGTTCACGGCGTGCAGGAGCGGGACGAGCGTGAACGCCGCGTAGATGAGGAACGCCGGGGCCACGAAGAGGTACCCGACGGCCCGCGGCTCACCGGGCAGGCGCTCCGGCCCGCGCCTCCGGACGGCCTCGAGGGCCACCGGGGCGACGACGTCGTCCATCAGCCCCTCGAGGCTTGGAACGCCGCGTAGTCGGCGTCGATGTCCCGCACGAACTCCTCGACGCCGATCTTCAGCCCCATGAGCTCCTGGATCGCCGCGGTCGTCGTGTCGTAGAACGTCGGCGTCGCCCAGTCCAGGTACGGCACCAGCCCGTCGGCCCGGCTCACCCTGTCGGCCTCGGCGAGGAGCTCCCCGAGCACGCTCTCGGGATCGATGCCGGACGTGTCGGCCCCGATGTACAGGGGGAGCTGACCCGTCGGGATCAGCATCTGCCCGGCGTGGTCGCTCGTCATCCAGTCGATGTAGGCGGCGGCGACGTCCGGATGCTCCGAGGCCGCGGCGATGGCGAGCGGGAAGCCGGGGCCTCCGGTCGTGACCGGCGGGTCGCCGGCCTCGAGCGGTGGCATCACGAAGAACCCGAAGTCGCGGTTCTCCGGCCCGATGTTCTGGACGATCCAGTTCCCGGTGATCATGAAGACGCCCTCGCCCTCCACGAACCGGGCCACGACGTCGTCGTAGCCGACCCCGTTGAACCCCTCCGTGAAGTAGCCCTTCTCCGCCCACTCACGGAGGATGGCCGCCGCCTCGCGGTTCTCGGGGGTGTCGAAGGAGAGGTCGGGGCCCCGCCGGCTGAAGATGAGGTCGGTCAGGTAGTCCTTGGGCGCGATCACGTTCTGGATCGCGGTGAACTCGTGGATGCCGGCGAACTTGTCGAGGTTCCCGAAGGCGATGGGCACCTCCCCCGCCTGCTTGGCCACCTCGAGCGCGTGCTCGAACTCGGCGAAGGTCGCGGGCCTCTCGAGGCCGAGCTGCGCGAGCTTGGTCTTGTTGTAGAAGACGCCGATCATCTCGCCCATGCCGGTGAAGCCGTACAGCGAGCCGGTGCCGAACTCGCTCGCGTCGGGCGTGAAGCGGTTCACCGCGAGGACCCCGGCCGGTACGCGGTCGAGCCACCCGTAGGCCTCGGCGTACCCGTCGAGCGGCAGCAGGAGGCCGGCTCGGACGAGCGCTCCCATGTCCGGCCAGCCCTGGTTGGCCTCCACCACGTCCGGCGGGTTCGGCCCCGCCACCGCGAGCTTCAGGGAGGTCTTGAGGTCCGAGAAGCTCTTCCGCACCCGCTCGATGGTCACGTTCGGGTACTTCTCCATGAACTCGGCGTTCAGGCGGTCCCAGATCTTGCTGACCCGGCCGGTCTCCTGGTCCCACACCGTGAGGGTGACCGGCTCGGTCCCGATGACGCCGGTCGCCGAGGGGGTCGGCGCCGCCGTTCGAGAGCCCGTCGTGCCGCCGGGCGTGCACGCCGCCCCGATGAGCGTCGCCACCGCAAGGACCGAGAGAACGACGGATCGACGCGCGCCCACGGCGCGACTCTAGAAGACCGATCACGGCGACGTCAAGCCAACGGTCTATCTCGGTTCCGTTCGGTCTCCGATGGGGCTATCATGGGCCCATGTCGACGACCGAGGAGCCCCTCCTCGATCGCCTCCAGCTCCGCTACCAGCGGGTCCAGGAGGCGCTCGCCGAGGAGATCGCCCGCGACCGCCGACCCCCCGGCTCGCCGCTCCCGCCCGAGCGCGCCCTGGCCGAGCACTTCGGGGTCAGCCGGGTGACGATGCGCCGGGCCCTCGCCGAGCTCGAGCGCATCGGCCTCGTGGCCCGGTCCCCGACCGGCGGGTGGCTCGTCGCCGGGCCCCGGGTCGGGGAGCCGCCGAACCAGCTCATGAGCTTCTCGGAGATGGCCGCCGCCCGGGGCCTCACGCCGAGCGCCAGGGTCCTCGGGGCGACGGTCCGGCCGGCCACCCTGGACGAGGCGGAGGTGCTCGGTCTCGCGCCGGGCGCGCCGCTGTTCGAGCTGGAGCGGCTCCGCCTCATGGACGGCGTCCCGATCCTCGTCGACCGCACGCGCATCCCCCGCTCCCTCGCGCCGGGGCTGGAGGAGGTGGACTTCTCCACCGCGTCGCTGTACGCGGCGCTCGAGGAGCGCTACGGGATCCGACCCGCCCGAGCCCGGTTCGCGGTGGAGGCGGTGGCGGCGGACGAGCGCCTCGCCCGCCTGCTGGAGCTCCAGCCCGGCGGCCCCGTGCTCCGCTGCGAGCAGGTCACCGAGGACGAGGCGGGCCGGACGGTCGAGGTGTGCGAGATGCTCTACCGGGGCGACCGGTACCGCTTCCGGGCCACGCTGATCCGGGCGGGCACGGCGCTCGGTCGGATCGAGTGAGGGCCGTGCGGATCTCGGTCCTCCCCGACGCCGAGGCGATGAGCCGCGCCGCCGCCGATGCCGTGGCCGGGATCCTCGCGGAACGCCCCGACGCGCGGGTCCTCGTCGCCACCGGGTCCACACCGATGGGCCTGTACGCGGAGCTCGCGCGCCGCCGCCGATGCCGTGGCCGGGATCCTCGCGGAACGCCCCGACGCGCGGGTCCTCGTCGCCACCGGGTCCACACCGATGGGCCTGTACGCGGAGCTCGCGCGCCGCCGCGCCGGGGGCGCGCTCGACCCTTCCCGCATCACCGTGTACCAGCTCGACGAGTACGCCGGGATCCCCCCGGAGGACCCGAGGTCCCTCCTCGGGTGGCTCGTGCGGAGCTTCGTCGAGCCCCTCGGGATCCCGCTCGAGCGGCTCGTCCCGGTGCCCCGCGACGGCGACCCCGATGCCTGCGCGCGGTACGACCTCGAGGTCGACCGCGCCGGCGGGTACGACCTCGCGATCCTCGGCATCGGACCCAACGGTCATCTCGGGTTCAACGAGCCGCCGAGCGACGCGGACGCGCCGACGCGCCTCGTGGAGCTCGCGCCGGAGACGATCCGGGCGAACGCCGCCTACTGGGGCTCGCCCGACCTGGTCCCCCGGCGTGCCGTCACCGTGGGCATGCGGGGGCTGCTCGCCGCGCGGACGATCCTGCTCCTCGCGTCGGGCGCTCACAAACGCGACATCGTGCGACGCGCGCTCCGGGGACCCGTCACCCCGGAGGTCCCCGCATCCCTCCTGCAGCGGGCGGCGGACGTCCGGGTCTTCCTCGACCGCGACGCCTGGGGTGAGCCGTGACGCGCGTCTTCGATCTCGTCGCGGTCGGCCGGCCCTCCGTGGACGTGCTCTTCACCGGGCTCGAGGCCTGGCCGGAGCTCGGCCGGGACGTGCTCGCCTCGGGGCTCGGCGTCTGCGCCGGGACCTCGTTCAACACGCCGGCGGCGGCCCACCGGCTCGGCCTGGCCGTGGCCTACGTCGCCATGGCCGGCGACGACCCCTGGAGCCGGATCGTCCTCGAGGAGTGGCGCGCCGAGGGGCTCCCCACCGACTTCCTCCTCGTCCGCGACCGGCCGATGCCCTTCGTCTCGGTCGCGCTCAACCGCGACGCCGATCGGGGCTTCGTCACGTACTACGGGGCGACGGAGGCCGACGACGCGGAGCTCCTCGCGCACGCGCGCGCCGTCATGGAGCG
>SIRV01000321.1 GCA_004366195.1 Actinomycetota bacterium | reverse complement strand
GATGGCCGAGGCGGCGCTGGCGCACACCTACGAGAGCGAGCACGAGGCCACGAGCACCGGTCTGCCGAACGCGAAGCTCGCGATGTGGATCTTCCTCGCCTCCGACGTCCTGCTGTTCGGGGCGCTGATCACGAGCTACGTGGTGTACCGGGGCCGCAGCGTGGTCGGGCCGTACCCGAGCGACGTGTTCGACATCCCCTACACGTCGGTCTCCTCGTTCGTGCTCCTCGCGAGCTCGCTCACGATGGTCCTCGCGCTGTCGGCGATCCAGCGGGGCGACGACGCGCGGATGCGGCTGTGGCTCCTCGCCACGGCGCTCCTCGGGATGACCTTCGTGGGAGGGCAGGTGTACGAGTTCACGACCTTCTACCGCGAGGGGCTGAGCCTCACGACCAACCTGTTCGGCACGACCTTCTACGTGCTGACCGGGTTCCACGGGGCGCACGTGACGATCGGGATCCTCATGCTGCTCACGCTCGTCGCGCTCTCCCTCCTCGGTCGCGTGACGCAGCGGGAGGCGATGACGGTCGAGCTCGTGGGGCTGTACTGGCACTTCGTCGACATCGTGTGGATCGTGATCTTCACCATCGTGTACCTGATCCCGACGGGGCCGTAGGAGGGGAGCCGGTGGAGCAGGCGGAGCGGGTGGAGCGCGTGGGCGCCGCGCCCCGGGGGCGGGTGGTGCGTCACCCGAGCCCGCGTGAGTACGTGCGGGTGGCCGTGGTGCTCGCCGTGGTGACGGCCCTCGAGGTGGCCGTCTACTACGTGGACTGGGTCCACGAGCACGGCCTCTTGATCCCGCTCCTGTTCCTGTTCGCGCTCGTGAAGTTCTCCCTCGTCGTCCTGTGGTACATGCACCTGCGCTTCGACAGCAGGACCTACGCTCGGTTCTTCGTGATGGGGCTCGCCGGGGCGCTCACGCTGTACATGGCGGTGCTGCTGATGTTCCGGACCTTCGCGGGGTAGGGGTGCCGAGCTTCCACATGCATCCGGACGTCGTGCTGCTCCTCGGGGGCCTCTGGGGGGCGTACCTCGTCGCCGTGCGTCGGCTGGCCGAGGGTGGGTGGGCGGACGCCGCGGACCTGCGGAGACGGCGTCGCCTGTTCTCCGCCGGGATGGTCGCCCTCGTCGTCGGCTCCACCTGGCCCCTGCACGACCTGGCCGAGCAGCGCCTGTACGCCGCGCACATGGTCCAGCACATGCTGTACTCCTTCGTGGCGCCCCCGCTGCTGATCGCCGGTACCCCCGCCGTGATGTGGCGAGGCTTCTTGCGCCTCCGGTGGGCGGGGGTCGTCTTCCGGTTCCTCGTGCGCCCGCTGGTGGCGCTCATCCTCTTCAACGCGGTCCTGCTCCTCACCCACTGGCCGGCGGTGGTGGAGGCCTCGGTCCGCTCCGGGTTCCTCCACTTCAACCTCCACGTCCTCATCGTGGCGACGAGCCTCGTGATGTGGTGGCCGGTGATGTCGCCGCTGCCGGAGCTGCCGGCCCTCTCGCCGCCGGGGCAGATGGTGTACCTGTTCCTCCAGTCCCTCGCCCCGACGATCCCGGCCTCGTTCCTCACGTTCGGGCGGAGCCCTCTGTACCCGATCTACGCCACGTTCCCGAGGCTCTGGGGCCTGGACCCCCTGGAGGACCAGCTGATCGCGGGGCTCGTGATGAAGCTCGGCGGCGGCCTCATCCTGTGGGCCTTCATCGCCGCGATCTGGTTCCGGTGGTTCGGGCGCGATGCGCGCGAGGGGTTCGACACCGTGGGGCTCACGGCCGTGGAGCGCGATGTTCGAGCGAGGTTGAGCCGATCGTGAGGCCGACGACCCGCGACCGCCTCCTCCTGCCGGTGCTCCTGCCGGTCGGCCTGCTGGTCGCGATCGGGCTCGTGCTGGTCGGCTTCTCGCGGATCCTGCTCTCGGTCCCGAAGACGGCGGCCACGGCCACCGCCCTCGTGGCGGCCCTGGCGATCGTCGTGCTGTCCTCCGTCGTGGCGGCCAGGCGGGTGGTGGGTCTGGGGAGCCTCGCCGGGCTCGTCGGGGCCATCGCGGGCATCGCGATGCTCGCCGGCGGGCTCGCCGTGGCGCTCACCGGGGGGGTCGCCGGAGAGGGCGAGGGCGGTGGGGGGACCGAGGTCACGATCGCCGCGGTGAACATCGCGTTCCAGCAGACCGAGATCACGGTGCCGGCGGGGGAGCCGTTCCGGATCCGGTTCCAGAACCAGGACGCCGGCGTCCAGCACAACGTGGAGATCTTCGCGGGGGCGGAGGTCTCGGGAGACCCGGTGTTCAAGGGCGAGATCGTGACGGGCCCGACCGAGGTCGTGTACGAGGTCCCCGCGCTCGAGACCGGCGATCACGCGTTCAACTGCGTGATCCACCCGAACATGCAGGGCGTGATCCACGCGGTCGAGGGTGGCGGGGGAGGGCAGGGCGCCGGCCCGCGGATCCAGGTCCGGGCCGAGAACATCGCCTTCGACACCGACCGGATCGAGCTCCCCGCGGACACGCCGGCGACGATCGTGTTCGAGAACGCCGACGTCGGTGTGCAGCACAACATCGCGATCTACGTGGACGACACCCTGGCCGAGGTGCTGTTCAAGGGCGAGCTCGTCACCGGGCCGGCCACCGTCGAGTACGCGGTGCCCCCGCTCCCGACCGGGGAGTACTACTTCCACTGCGACGTCCACCCCAACATGAACGGGACGGTGGTCGTCGGCGGCGCCGCCGCGGGTGCGACCGGTGCGACCGGAACCGCTCCCACCGGCGCGACGGGTCCCACCGGCGGCTGACCGGCCCTCCGGGCCGGACGGTGGGAGCATGAGAGGCATGGGACCGACCCCCCGGCGCGTGGGAGTCCTCCTGGCCGCGCTCGCCCTCGTGGCCTGCACGAGCGGCGCGGAGGCGGGCGGGCGCCGCATCGTCGAGGTCTCGGGGCCCATGCCCGAGCTCCGCGGCGAGACCCTCCAGGGCGGCAGGCTCGAGCCGGGCGACTACGCCGGACGCGTGGTCGTCGTGAACTTCTGGGCCACCTGGTGCGGGCCCTGCCGGCGGGAGCAGCCGGCGCTCTCGGTCGTCCACGCGGAGCAGGGCCCCGACGGCGCGTTCTTCGTCGGCGTGAACTTCCGGGACGACGACGCGGCTGCCCGAGCCTACCTCGAGGAGTTCGACGTGGCCTACCCGAGCCTCTCCGACCCCTCGGGGGCGATCGCCTACCGGTTCGGGGTTCCCTACCTCCCGGCCACGATCGTGGTGGACGCCCGGGGCGAGATGCGGTTCCGGGCCGTCGGAGCGCTCGACGCGGCGACCCTCCGGGAGCTCATCGCGCGCGTGTCGGGCTGACGCTCAGGCCACCGGACGGGCGAGGGGGACGAGGGCGTCCACGCCCACCGCGGCGAACAGCAGCCCCAGGTACAGGATGGAGAACCGGTACAGGCGGAGGGAGTCGCTCGGCTCTCCCGAGCGCCACAGGCGCAGGGCCCGCCACACGAAGATCCCGCCGAGGGCGACCGCGGTCGCCGTGTAGACGGCCCCCATCCGCCCCACCGGGACGAGCAGGAGGGTCGTCCCGAACAGGACGAGCGAGTACCGGAGGATCTGACGTCGGGTCTCGGCCTCGCCGCGGACGACCGGCAGCATCGGCACGCCGGCCGCCGCGTAGTCCCGCGCGTAGCGCATCGCGAGGGCCCAGAAGTGCGGCGGCGTCCAGACGAACACGATGGCGAACAGCACCCACGCGGGCGGGGCGACGGTGCCGGTGACGGCGGCCCACCCGACGAGGGCGGGGACGGCGCCGGCCGCCCCCCCGATCACGATGTTCTGCACCGTGGTCCGCTTGAGCCACATCGTGTAGACGAAGACGTAGAAGGCGATCGCGGAGAGCGCGAGCGTCGCGGCGAGCACGTTCACCGTGGTGGCGAGGAACAGGAACGAGGCCGCGGCGAGCGCGTAGCCGAACCCCAGCGCCCGCTCGGGCTCGATCTCGTGGGCCGGGATCGGCCGCGAGCGGGTGCGCCGCATCACCCCGTCGATGTCGCGGTCCAGGTAGCAGTTGATGGCGTTCGCCGCCCCGGCGGCCACGGCCCCGCCCACGAGGGTGGCGAGCGTGAGCCAGGGCGAGGGCAGCCCCCGGCGCGCGAGCAGCATCGCCGGGACGGTGGTCACGAGCAGCAGCACGATGATCCGGGGCTTCGTGAGAGCGACGTAGGACGCGGCGATCCGCCGGAGCGAGCGTCGGTGGCCGTTCGTGCGAGCCAGGCGCTCCTCGCCGACGTCGAGGGCCCTCCTCGGTCCGCCGGACGCTGCGACGAGGGCCACGAGGACCGTCCACACGAGGACCGCGAGGGCGACGTGGAGCACGACCGCCCACGGCTGCAGGCGCGTCCAGACGTTCGCCGCGCCGGCCATGATCTGGGCCAGGAAGAGCAGGGCGGCCCACGTGGAGAGCGTCACGAGGGCGGGGGCTCGAGGCCGGACGGCGCGAGCCCGGATCAGCGTCCAGAGCACGAGGAGGAAGGAGGCGAGCGCGAGGCCGAGCACCAGGGGGTCGCGCCGGCGGTCGAGCCAGGCGACGACGGCGGAGGCCGCCGTGAGCACCAGGAAGAGGGGGGCG
>ML214215.1:818-3116 GCA_004366195.1 Actinomycetota bacterium | reverse complement strand
ACGAACGAGGCGCGCGTGGAGCACGGCCGTCGCGCGCTCGCGCTCGATGCGCGGCTCTCCCGTTACGCCACGCGCCACAGCCGCGCGATGGCGCGACGCGGGGAGCTGTTCCACTCCGAGGATCTCGCGGCGGTGCTGGACGGCCTGGACTGGTCGGTGGGGGGCGAGAACGTGGGCGTCGGTTCCTCCCTCGCCGACCTCCAGGGCGCCTTCCTGGCCTCCAAGCCGCACCGCCGCAACATCCTGCGGAGGGCGTACGACCACGCGGCCATCGGGATCGTGCGGTCAGACGGGAGCATCTGGGTGACGGTCATCTTCTACGGCTAGCCCCTCCCGACCTAGCTGTAGAGGCGAGGAGCCCCGGCCCGGCCGGGGCTCCTCTTCGTTCAGGCGCGGTCCAGGTCCTCGGGGCGGTCGACGTCCCGGGGGGCCGGCTCGTCGAGCTCGACCCACGAGACCACCTCCGGGTGGGCATCCAGCCAGGCCCGGGCGCCCGCGTCCCCCTCGAGCCGCTCGAGCTCAGGCCAGATCCCGCGGTGGAGGAGCGCGGGCCCCGGTGCGTCGGCGAAGCGGAGGCGGATCGCCGGGGCGGGGCGGGCCCGGAAGGCCGCGACGAGCGCCCGCACGTGCTCCGGCCGGATACCGGGCTGGTCGGCGAGGAGCACCACGGCCGCCGCCGAGGTCGGGGCGCAGGCGCGCAGTCCGGCGGCGAGGGAGCTCGCCTGGCCCTCGGCGTACCGGGGGTTGGGGACGATGCGCCCGCGTGGGGGCAGCCGGAGCGCCGACGCCACCGCGTCGGCGTCGTGGCCCAGGACCACCACCACCTCGTCCACCTCGCCCGCCGCGGCGTCGATCGCGTGCTGGACGAGGGGCTTGCCGCGCAACCGCGCGAGCTGCTTCGTGCCGCCGAAGCGCGAGCCCGTCCCGGCGGCGAGCACCACGGCCGAGATCGCGGGGGCGACCGTTCCCGGCTGGTCCGAGCGGTCCACGCGGGGACGCTACCGCGGGCGAGCCGGCACGACCAGCGGCGATGCCGCGGCGCCGCGGCTCGGGTAGGGTTCGGCCACCATGCGAGGCTTCCAGGGACGGGTGGCGCTGGTGACCGGTGCGGGCAGCCCCACGGGGATCGGGTTCGCGTGCGCCCGCGCGATCGGGCGCGAGGGGGCGGCGGTGGCCGTCGCCGCCACCACCGAGCGGATCTTCGAGCGCGCGACGGAGCTCCGGGCCGAGGGCATCGAGGCGGAGGGCTTCATCGCCGACCTCACGGACGCCGCGGCCGCCGAGGCCATGGTGGCCGGGGTGGTCGAGCGCTTCGGCCGGCTCGACATCCTGGTGAACAACGCCGGGATGGTCCAGACCGGGCACGATGACGACCTCTCGGGCGCGCTCGTCGCCGAGCTCCCGCCGGAGCGCTTCCGGCGCGACATCGACCTGAACCTGATGACGGCCTTCCACGTGAGCCGAGCCGCCCTGCCCGGCATGATCGAGCGGGGCTACGGCCGGATCGTGATGGTGAGCTCGGTCACCGGGCCGGTCGTGACGAACCCCGAGAGCGGCGGCTACAGCGCCGGCAAGGCGGGGATGGACGGCTTGATGCGGGTGATCGCCATCGAGAACGCGAAGCACGGCATCACCTGCAACTCCGTCCAACCGGGGTGGATCGAGACGGGCTCCCAGCTCCCCGAGGAGGCGATCGCCGGGCGCAACACGCCGATCGGACGCAGCGGCCGTCCCGAGGAGATCGCCGCCGTGGTCGCGTTCCTCTGCTCGGAGGACGCGAGCTACCTCACCGGGCAGGCCATCGCCGTGGACGGCGGCAACACGATCCAGGAGTACAAGGGCCCCCGCGAGGCCTGGTACTGACCGGTCAGGAGGCCGGTCGCGCCGGGCGATCGTGGATGGGGCCGGGCCGGTCGCGCAGGAACCCGCCGCCGCGGCCGCGCTTGACGGCGACGATCTCGGCGACGATCGCCGCCGCGATCTCCTCGGGTCCCTCGGCGCCGAGGTCGAGCCCGGCCGGCGAACGCAGGCGTCCCAGGTCGCCCTCGCCGATCTCGAGGCCCTCCTCGCGCAGCTCGTGCAGGAGCCGCTGGGTCCGGGCGTGGGGCCCGAGCATGGAGATCGAGCGCACCGGCGAGCGCAGGAGCGCGCGTAGGTAGTCCTTGTCCCGCAGGAAGTTGTGGGTCATGACCACGGCGAACGTCCGCTCGTCGAGGGGCGCGCGCTCGGCCACCTGGTCGGGGCGCTCGAGCGCGACGAACCCCGCGGCCTGCGGGAAGCGCTCGCGCGTGAGGAAGG
>ML214215.1:0-808 GCA_004366195.1 Actinomycetota bacterium | reverse complement strand
CACCCGAGGTTCGCCGCGGCGGCCACGAGCGGCACGGCGTCGTGCCCGGCCCCGCAGATCACCAGGCGGAGCGGGGGCTCGAGCACCTCCACGAAGGCGCGGACCCCGCCCGGGAGGTCCCGGATCTCCGAGCGCTCGGCGGCGAGGAGCTCGCGCGCGGCGCCGACCGCCGCAGCGTCCACCTCCGGCGCCCCCAGCGAGCCCCGGGTCTCGCCCTCCGGGGTGACGAGGAGCCGGTTCCCCTGCGCGACCCCCGACGTCTCCGAGCCGAGGACCGTCACCATGCAGATCGGCCGCTCCCGCTCGAGGGCCATCCGAAGCGCCCCCGCCACCTCGGCCGCCTTGTCGGCGGGCTCCACGAACAGCTCGATCGCGCCGTTGCAGCCGAGCCCCCAGCCCCACACGGCGTCGTCGTCGGCGGTGAGGTCGAAGGAGACCACGCGGGCGTGGCCCTCGCTCATGACGATCCGCGCCACGTCGGCGACGTCGCTCTCCAGGCACCCGCCGCTGATGTTGCCGATCGGGGCGCCCTCCTCCGGCACGAGCAGCCGCGCCCCCGGCCGCCGGTACGTCGAGCCCCGGACGGCGACGATCGTCGCGAGCGCGAGCTTCTCCCCCCGGGCCGAGAGCGACTCGATCGCGGCGAGCACGTCGGTCAGCTCGCTCATGGCGAGGATGGTACGCCGTTCGCCCGCGAACGATGTCGTCAGCGCGCGGCGGCGAGGGTGGACTTGCCGGCGCCGCTCGGGCGGACCGCCGCGGTGCAGCGGCCGGGGGGCGCGCGGAGCGCGCGGTCGCGGAGGGCGGG
>ML214214.1:2756-3353 GCA_004366195.1 Actinomycetota bacterium | reverse complement strand
GGCGGCGGCTCCGGCGGAGGGGCCGTGCTCGAGCTCGTCTCGCCGACCCGGATCGACTTCGTCGTGGTCATGGTGAGCGGCCTCCACCCCGGAGGTCGGGAGGCGCTCCCGTACCGGGTGCGGCTCGAGGATCCCGCCGCCGGCGAGGTGATCCGCGTCGGCCGGATCGAGGAGCTCGATGCGGACGGGGCGGCCGACCTCGTCCGTCAGTTCCCCAACCGCGAGCTCACCGGCTTCACCGAGGTCCGCGTGGTGGACGCGCTTGGCCGCGTGGTGCTCGCCGGCAGCGTGGACCAGTCGGCCGGCTAGCCGATCGAGGACGAGACCCGCTCGATCTCCATCGTGCTCCGGCCTTCGAAGGTGAAGGTCACGCCCTGGAGCTCGTCGAGCCCCTCGATGGAGGCGCTGAGGTCGAAGGGGGTCGTGGAGGAGGCTCGGAGCAGGTCGCCGTCCTCCGCGTCCACCCAGGAGTGCTGCGTGACGGAGAACCCGCCCCGGAACGTCGCCTCGATCCCCGCGAGCTCGCTCCCCTCCGGCGCGTTCTCCATCCCGGCCATCGCCGCCAGGAGCTCGTCCAGGGCGAGCGCGAGGTCCATC
>ML214214.1:0-2746 GCA_004366195.1 Actinomycetota bacterium | reverse complement strand
TCGGAGGCGTGGAGCGCGGCGCGGGTGTCGGTGATCCGCTCGTAGCGGAGGAACCGGCTCGTCCCCTCGTAGCGGACCGATCCACGGCCGAACGGTAGCTGGCTCGAGAAGCTGGCATCCCACTCATCGCCGGGTTCGACCGGATGGTCCGGCAGGAGGGGGGTCAGCTGGTCCGTCCCGGGGAGGAGCGGCCCCCCCGTGAGCTCCTCGAGGCCCGCGAGCGGCAAGCCGTCGCTCGCCAGGGTCCGTCCGTCGGGGGCCACCCGGATCTCGACCATCGGGAAGTCCGACGCGTCCATCGGGACGTTCCGGCCGTTCACCGAGCCGAAGGCGAGGTCCACGGACACCCGGATGGTGGCGACCCCCTCGTCGTCCACCGCAACGACGTGCCAGGAGACGATCTCCGTGAGGTCGTCGGACATCGGCGTCTGGGGGAGGAGCTCTCCGGCCTCCACGGAGCCTTCCGTGCTCACGTGGATCCGGTAGGTCTGCCGCTCGCCGGGGGTGAAGGACAGGGCGAGCGTGCGGGCGCCGGCCGATGGTCCCCGCCCCAGCGTGGCGAAGGCGACGGAGCCGATGAGGAGGACGACGCCCGCGAGGAGCGCACCCCACGCGAGGCGGCGTCGAGCACGCGTGCCGCCCCGGTCCCCGGAGGGAGGCGCGAGGGGCGGCGGGGGCGGAGGGAGGTCCAGCGGCACCTCGTGCGGCGGTCCGTCCATCCATCTCACCGTCCTTCCGTAGATCCTCCCTCGTCCGTGCCTCCTGTAAGCATCGGCCGAACCGGACCGCGGCGCAATCCGACGCGCGTTCACCTTCCGATCCGCTGCCCGTCCCGTTGCGTTCCGTCGAACCGGTCTATCATGCTGAGCGCATGCCGGAGCCGTCGGACATCGTCGGGATCGGCCTGGCGGGCGGCCAGGGCGTCCGCGCCCGCCCCCTCACGCTGAAGGCGCCGGGGTACCTCCGCTCGAAGGCGGCGATGTCGTTCCTCGGGCGCCGGCTGATCCGGTGGGTGATCCAGATCCTCTCCAGCGAGGGGATCCAGCGCTACTACGTCATCGCCCACGGGAAGGAGAACCGGTACCAGATCAAGGTCATGATCGGGTACGGGGAGGCCTTCGGCGTCGAGGTGATGTACTCGCCGGTGAAGTTCGACCCGCTGTCCACCGGGAGCGCGGACTCGACGCTCCGGATGCTCGAGTACTGGGACATCCGCGAGCACGCGCTCGTGTTCCCCACCGACTCGATCATCGACTTCGACCTGGCCCCGATGCTGAAGCTGCACCTCGACAGCGGGGCCGTGGCCACGATCGCGGCCATGACCCGCGAGCCGGACGAGGTGGCCGAGAAGTACGGGGTGATGCTCGCCGACGACGAGGGCCGGGTCACCGAGTTCGTCGAGAAGCCCACCCTGGCCGAACTCCGAGCCCACTTCCACGCGGAGACCGACGAGGAGTTCCGCCGTCTCCCCCTCATGACGAACGCCGGCTTCTACCTGATCGACACCGCGCGCCTGCGGGAGATCGCCACCCACCCCGAGATCGAGGAGCTGCGGCGGACCCGGCTGGACTTCGGCAAGGACCTGCTGCCGTGGCTCGTCGGGAACGGCCATCGGGTGATGGCGCACCCCGTGCGGCGGATCGGCGACCTCGGGAACGTGCGCGACTACATCGACACCATGGTGGAGGCCCTGAACGGGAACTTCGAGTCGGTGGACCGCCTCCTCGGGCCGCCGATCGACCCGGAGCAGCACGTGTGGATCGCCCCGGAGTCGCTCGAGATGCGGGACTCGACGAGCGGGATGACGCTCGCGGAGAAGATCGCCGAGGGGCACGTGAAGATCGGGCCGGCCGTCCGCATCGGTCGCTACTGCGAGATCCACCCGGGCGTCACGATCCGGGAGTCGAACCTGGACGACGACATCGAGGTGCACCGCGACACGGTCATCGAGCGCTCGCAGATCCGCGACGGCGCGATCATCGGCCCGAGCGCGCGCCTGTACGAGGCGGTCGTCGGCTCGATGAGCGAGATCCGCTCCGAGCCCTTCAACCCCACGACGATCGAGGGCTGCGTGGCCCTCGGCGACGAGGTCACCGTGTACCCGGGGGTGCATCTCGCCGACGGCGTCTCGGTCTACCCCCGGCTGAAGCTGCCCTCGGGGATCGAGATCCCGCCGGGGGTGGAGGTCACCGGGCCGGCCGACGTGCTCCGCTACCTCTAGCGGCCGCGTCGGGTAAGGTCGGGGACCGATGCGCGTCGGACTCGCGCTGCCGCACTACGACTTCTCGCTCCCGGACGGGGGGCCGGTCTCCTTCGAGCGCGTCGCGGAGGTCGCCCTCCGGGCCGAGCGCCTCGGGTTCGACTCCGTGTGGGTGAGCGACCACTTCTTCGCGTCCCTGGAGCGGTACGGGGGGCCGGAGACGCCGCAGGGCTCGCTCGAGCCCCTCTCCACCCTCGCCGGGCTCGCCGTGCGGACCGAGCGGGTGCGCCTCGGCACGCTCGTCCTCTCCGCGTCCTTCCGGCACCCCGCGATCCTCGCGAAGTCGGCGACCGCCGTCGACCTCCTCTCCGGGGGGCGGCTGGAGCTCGGCCTCGGGGCCGGCTGGTACGAGCGCGAGTACGGGGCCTTCGGCTACACGTTCGGCTCGGCGGGGGAGCGGTTCTCGGCGCTCGAGGAGACCCTCGAGGTCCTGGTCAGGCTGCTCCCCGGTGGCCCCGCGAGCTACGAGGGGGAGCGCTTCCGGCT
>SIRV01000316.1 GCA_004366195.1 Actinomycetota bacterium | reverse complement strand
GGGATACACTCGCGGCGGAGGAACGGGAGGGGAGCCGATGGGATACGTGCTCGACTACCTCCAGGGCCGGGGCTCGGTCTTCACCGTGATCCCGCACCCGAAGGCGCCGACCGCCGAGGGCGAGGCGCACGCGATGCACCTGCCCCCCGACGAGGTGGTGAAGACGGTGGTCGTCATCGCCAACTACGGGCCGGCGCTCATGGTGATCCCGGCGTCCCGGCGCCTGGACATGGAGCTCGTGGCGCAGGCCACCGGGGACCCGCAGGTCCGCCTGGCGACCGAGCGAGAGCTCGAGCGCCTCTTCCCCGACTACGAGCCCGGGGCCCTCCCGCCGCTCTCGATGCTGCTGCTCGCACCGATGTTCGTGGACCCCGTCGTCGCCGAGCGCGAGTCGATCGTGTTCGCCGCCGGTCGGCAGGACGTCTCCGTGCGGATGGCGACGAAGGACCTCTTCGGGACCGACCCCGTGGTCATCACGCCGCTCACGGCCGAGAGTCGGGCCGCGGCGGAACGGGGGGCGGAGCAGCCGGCGGGGGCGGGCGCCGAGGCCGACGGCTGAGCCGGGCTACTGGAGGCGCCGGGGGATCCGGCGCGTCCAGCGGCGGGACCAGATCCGTGCACCGTCCTCGGTGAGCGAGGCCTCCACGTCCACGTGGTAGGCCTGCGCATCGCTGCGGATCTCCCAGCGCGCCTCGCCGTCCACCGTGGCCTCGGGGAAGCGGAGCACGTTCCGCGCGCGGGCGCGGACCCAAGCCCGGCCGGGGTCGACGGTCGAGACGCCGACCTCGCCCTCGTAGCGCTCCTCGGTCGCGGGGACCCGCCCGTCGCCCTCGCTCGCGCCGCCGTAGGCGGTCACGGCCCGCGTCTCGCGCGCCAGCACGTCGTGCTCGATCCGCCAGACCACCTCCGGCATCCCCGTCCCCCGCGAGGACTCGAGGGGGTGCGGGGCGCGCGTCGGCGGCGGCAGGGTCGGGCGTTCGGCGATCGGCGGCGGGCCCTCCAGCGTCGGGAGGATCAGCCGTGAGCCGGCCCGGTCGATCGTGAGCGTGACGGGCTGGGGCGGGGGCCAGACGTTCGGCCAGTCGGTGCCGGCGAGGTCGAGGCGGATCCGATGGCCCGGCTCGAAGACGTGGCCGGCCACCTCGAGCTCGAGGACCACGTGCTCGGGGCGTCCGGGCTCGAGGGGCTCGGGGTGCTCCCGGGACCGGCGGTGGGTGAGGTTGAGCAGGCCGCGCGTGACGAGGGACGAGGTCCCGTCGGGGAACACGTCGCAGAGCTTCGCCCCCAGGTAGGCGACCGGGCCCGAGGAGGCGACCGTCGCCTCCACGCGCGGGTAGCCGAGGATCTCGAGCTCGTGCTCGAGCGGTCCCCACTCGTAGACCAGGGAGTAGGCCTCGTCGGGACGCTGGTCGAGGGGCTGCCCCCAGGGCAGGCCTCCGGCGCAGCTGATCCAGGCCGTCCAGCCCACGTCGCCGCGGACGACGAGCTCGTCGGCGGGGGCGTCGGGGCGAGCGACGGTGTGGGCCTCGTCCAACGGCATGGCCAGCTCCGCCGAGCGCTCGAGCGGCCACCCCGGCTCGTACCGCCACTCCCCGCGGAGCTCCTTCAGATCGGGCGCGGGGCGCGTGGGTCGCCGCATGAACAGCACGATGGGGGGCTCGCGGTCGACCCCGTTGTCGATGCCCTTCAGCCAGCGGTCCCACCACCGCGCCATCTCCGGGACGAGGTCGGCGTTCGGTCCCGGGAGGCAGGTCTCGGTGGAGGCGTGGGACCACGGGCCGAAGATGAGCCGCCGCGGGCAGCGCATCGCCGCCATCGCCCGGAGCGAGATGTTCTTGTAGCCGTCGGCCCACCCGCAGACGAGCATCGTCGCGGCCTCGACCGCCGCGTAGTCCTCGCGGAGCGAGCTCCGCTTCCAGTACTCGGAGTACGTCTGCTCCTCGAGGTCGCGGAGGGCCCAGGGCTCCACCTCCCGCATCCGCAGCTCCCACTGCTCCCGCCAGCCCTCGCCGTAGACGGCCGGGACCGGCGGCAGGAGGTTCTCGAGGAACATGTACAGGGGCCAGTCCACCAGGTCGAGCTGCTTCAGCGCGCCCCCGTAGTAGTGGACGTCGTCGGCGTAGCGGTCGTCGGAGGCGAAGATCGCGCAGATCGCCTTGAGGGCCGGCGGGCGCCGCATCGCGACGGCGAGCGAGTTGAAGCCCGACCACGACGTCCCGTACATCCCCACCGCGCCGGTCGACCACTCCTGCGACGCGAGCCACGCGATCACCGCTTCCAGGTCGTCGAGCTCCTGGGCCGTGTACTCGCCGGGCGCCACGCCCTCGGAGGATCCGGTGCCGCGGATGTCGAGCCGGCACACCGCGTACCCGAACTCACCCGCGAAGCGCTCGTACTCGCTCGCGTAGTGCGCGGTGAGGTCGTCCTTGCGGTAGGGGAGCGCCTCGAGGAGGACCGGCCAGGGCCCAGCGGCGTCGGGGAGGTAGAGCGTGGCCGCGAGGCGCACGCCGTCCGGCATCGTGATGAAGGCGTCCTCACGGCCCATGCGGGGCGCATCCTATCCCGGCGCTCGGCCGGGACCGGCGGTCGAGCGCGACCGACGGTCAGGTCCAGCCAGGGAACCAGGCCCGCAGTCGGAAGGCCTCGTCGGACAGGGCGCCGCCGGTCAGCACGGGCCAGAACCAGACGAACAGCCCCACCGCGAGCACGACGAAGCCCACCGCCAACGGGAGGTAGGGGCGTGATCGCGAGCCGGCGATCCGAAGCTCCGACAGCCACCGCAGGGCGACGACGCAAGCGAGGACGAGGAACGGGGCGATCGGCGTGGCGTAGAACAGGAACTGGGGGCGCGAGACCAGGAGCCAGGGCGCGTACAGCCCGAGCGCGCAGACCGCGGCGAAC
>SIRV01000315.1 GCA_004366195.1 Actinomycetota bacterium | reverse complement strand
GGCCGGGCGGCGGCATGCTCGGGGGCGGACCGCTGGAACAGGAGGTTCCCGTGAGCGTCGGTACCGCCTTCCACCCGCGCACCTCCGCGCTCAACACGAAGATGGCCTGGGGCGAGTGGGCCGGGTACTGGGCCGCCGCCTGCTACCACGACTTCCACGACATCGAGTACAACGCGATCCGGCAGTTCGCGGCCCTCTTCGACACCTCGCCGCTGTACAAGTTCCTCATCACCGGGCCCGACGCGGCGCGCCTCGTGGACCGGGTCATCGTGCGCGACGTGAGCAAGCTCGCCGTGGGGCGCGTCTTCTACACCTGCTGGTGCGACGACGACGGCAAGGTCATCGACGACGGCAACGTGGCCCGGTTCGCCGAGGACCGGTTCTTCCTCACCGCCGCCGACCAGACCCTGCGCTGGCTCCAGATGAACGCCGCGGGGCTCGACGTGGAGATCGCCGACGTCTCCGAGGACATCGCGGGGCTCGCCCTCCAGGGGCCCCGCTCCCGCGACGTGCTCGAGCGCGCCACGGGTCAGGACTGGAAGGACCTGCGCTACTTCGGCCATCGCCGGACCGAGATCGCCGGCGTCGAGGTGGACGTCACCCGCACGGGCTACACGGGCGACCTCGGCTACGAGATCTGGGTGCCGGTCGAGGGAGCGCTCGAGGTGTGGGACGCGCTCTGGGAGGCCGGGCAGGACCACCAGATCCGTCCGGTCGGCATCCGCGCCCTCGACGTCGCGCGGGTGGAGGCCGGCCTCATCATGGTGGACGTCGAGTACACGGGCGCCCGTCACGCGACGAGCACGGCGCCGCAGGACTTCTACTCGCCGTTCGAGCTCGTCTTCGGCCGCCTCGTGGACCTCGGCAAGCGCAGCTTCGTCGGCAAGCGGGCCCTCGAGCTCGAGCAGGCCGCCGGCGGGCCGAAGCGCCGCCTGGTCGGCATCCAGGTCGACTGGCCCTCGATCGAGGCGCTGTACGCGAAGCACGGCCTCGCCCCGGTGGCCTCGCCGTTCGTCCAGCGCGACCCGGTCCCGCTGTACCGGGGCGGGAAGTACGTCGGCCGCGCCACGAGCGTGACCTGGGGGCTGACCATCAAGAAGATGGTCGGCTTCGGCTCCGTGCCGCCGGACCTCGCGACCCCCGGGCAGCGCCTGGAGATCGAGTGGAGCGTGGAGGGCGAGCGCGGCACCGTGCCGGCCACGGTCGTCGAGCTCCCCTTCCTCGACCTCCCGCGGAAGCGCCAGTAGGCGGCCCGGGCCGAGCGCCGCGCCGCGGGCGGCGTCTGCGAACATAGGGGGCGACCCATGCGGCCGACCCGCTCGTTCCTCGTCGCCCTCGCGCTCGGCGCCGGCGCGCTCGCCTTCGCCCTCGCCCTCGGCGGCAGCCTCGTGGCGGCCACCCTCGCCGGCCTGCTCGTCGCGGCCGCCGCCGTCGCCGTGGGCCGGAACGGCGCGACCGTGGAGGGCCCCCCGGACCCGGAGCGCCGCCGCTTCCTCGCGCTCCTCTCGGGGCTCGGCCTGGTCACGGTGGCCGGGGGGACCGCGGCCGGACGCGTCGCCAAGGCCCTGGTCCGACCCGACCCCCGCCCGACGCTGGAGGCGATGGCCCGCGACCTCGGGACCGAGCACCTGGAGCTCGTCGTGCGGCAGTTCCACCCCGAGCGCTCCGGCGACCTCCAGCTCGTCCTCGCCCCCTACAACTCGTCCAACTACGCGAACGAGTCTCGCTCGCTCGTCCGCAACGACCCGCGGAGCAGCCACGCCTCGGTGTGGATGTACCTGGAGCGGATCCCCCTGTTCGTCTACGCGCCGGGCGTCGTCGAGCCCGGCGACCGCACCGAGCGCGTGACCCTCGCCGACCTCGCGCCGACCACCGCCCGTCTCATCGGCTTCGAGGACTTCCGGGCCCCCGAGGGGCGGCCCCTCCCCGGCATCGAGCCGCCCGCGCGCCCGCCGAAGGTGGTGGTGACGTTCGTGATCGACGGCGGCGGATGGAACGTGCTCCAGCACTGGGACGACCCCGACCCGGCCCGCACCGCCTGGCCGGAGATGAAGCGGCTGATGCGCCGGAGCCTCGTGTACCGCGACGCGATCGTCGGAACCTTCCCGGCCGTGACCGCCTGCGCCCACGCCACGATCGGCACCGGCGCCTTCCCCCGCACCCACGGCATCACCGGCCACAACCTCCGGTACCGGGGCCGCCCGGTGAAGGCCTGGGGCGAGCCGGGCCGCGCCGACCCCTCGTTCCTGCTGGTGCCGACCCTGGCCGACGCCTGGAACGAGCGGACCGACGACGGCGCCTGGGTCGGCGAGCTCGGCTACCAGATCTGGCACCTCGGGATGCTCGGCCGCGGCGGGCGCCGGCCACTCGGGGACAAACCGGTGGCGGTGCTCTGGGACGAGGACGGGGGCGGCGGGTGGATCCCCCAGAACCCCGACCTGTACCGGCTCCCGCGGTCCTTCCCGGGGCTGGACCGCCTCGACGAGCTCGCCGCCGCCTACCCCGACCCCGGGATCGACGACCGGTTCACGCCCCTCGGCAAGAAGGCGCTCTGCTGCACCCCACCGATCATCGAGTACCAGGGCGACCTGATCGAGGCGACCTTCGAGGCCGAGCCGATCGGCGAGGGTCCCTACACCAGCCTCCTGTACATCAACGTGAAGGCGCCGGACTACGCCGGCCACGTCTACAACTACCTGTCCGAGCGCGAGCGCATCGCGATCGCCGAGACCGACCGACAGATCGGGCGCCTGGCCCGCCTCCTCGAGGAGCGCTTCGCGCCCGGCGAGTTCGTCCTCATCGTCACCGCCGACCACGGCCAGTGCCCCACCGTGAACCTCGCGGGCGGCGTGCGCCTGGACCCGATCCAGATCGAGGAGGACCTCGCCCGCGCCTTCGGCCGCTCGGTCTTCGGGCTCATCGAGGCCGTCGTCCCCTCCGAGATCTACCTCTCGGAGCGGGCGCTCGCGGACACCGGCATCTCCGACGCTGAGATCGCGGCCTGGCTCGCCGACTACCGCTACGGCGAGAACATCGGCCCCTACGTCCCCGACGAGGCGATCGACCGCGACCGGCTCGACAAGCGCATCTTCGCCGCCGTCCTCCCCCGCTCCTTCCTCGCCGAGCTCGCGAGGCGAGACCTCTCGCGGTACGGCCCCGGCCGGTACGGCGCCGAGAGCGATCCCCTCGGCGTCCCGCCGATCAGCTGGTAGCCGTCGGGATCCCCGCCCGGCGCATGGCGCCCCAGCCGCCGCCTCCTCGCAGCACCCGCACGGTCGCGACGAAACGGTCCAGGGCGAGCAGCTGGTGGAACCCCAGGAACTCGAGGAACGCGGCGGCGAGCAGGCGCAGCCGGTCGGAGAGCCGCGGGTAGCGCTCGAGGAGCATGGCCTCGACCCCCACCGCGATCTGCGAGAGCAGCATCCCGTGCAGGACCGCCAGGGCGAGGAACAGGGCGAAGATCCCGGCATCGACGACGCCGAGGGCGAGGGAGATCCCGAACGTGGCGAGCCCCACGACCTCGACGACGGGGGCGAGCGCCTCGAACAGCCAGAAGTAGGGGAGCCCGAGCACCCCGATCCGCCCGTACCGCGGGTCGAGGAGCATGCCGCGGTGACGCCAGAGGTTCTGCCAGAGGCCCCGGTGCCATCGGCTCCGCTGTCGGAGCAGCGTGCGGAGGTCGGAGGGAACCTCCGTCCAGCAGATCGGATCGGGCGCGACCACGATCCGGTACGGGAGCCCCGCCCGCCGGTACTCGCGGTGCAGGCGCAGCACGAGCTCCATGTCCTCCCCCACCGTCCCGGTCCAGACCCCGCCGACCCGCACCACGGCGTCCCGACGGAACAGGCCGAACGCGCCGGAGATGATGAGGACGGTGCCGAGCCGGGTCCACCCCGTCCGCCCGAGGAAGAAGGCCCGCGCGTACTCCACGATCTGGAAACGTTCCAGCCACCCATCGGGCACCCGCATCGAGATGGGACGCCCGCCCCGGAACGTCGCCCCGTTCAGCGGGCGCACCGTGCCCCCGACGGCGAGGACCGTGTCGTCCTCCACGAACACCCGCGAGGCCCGCAGGATCGCCTGCGCGTCCAGCACGGACACCGCTGCGA
>SIRV01000314.1 GCA_004366195.1 Actinomycetota bacterium | reverse complement strand
GCCTGGAGCGCGACGACCTCATCGAGGGGCTCGAGGAGCCGATCGGCGCGGCCACCGCGCTCCTCGAGATGAAGGAGGCCGCGATCTCCCTGTTCATCTGAGCCGGGGATGGGGGCGGGGTGACGGGGCCCGCCCCCTCCACGGTCAGACCCCGAGCTCGGCGCGCACCTTGGCCGAGCGCTCGAGCTGATCCGCGATCCCCTCACCGACCGTGAGCAGGTCGGTGCGCAGATGCTCGACGAGGTACAGGCCCTTCTCGACCAGGTAGCGATAGCCCTCGTCCTGCATGAGCGCGAAGATGTCGCCGGGCGTGCCCTTCACGATGAAGAACCCCAGTTCCTCCTCGAGGTCGCTCGTGGCCATCAGGAACGGTTCGAAGGACGTGACCGCCTTCGCCGCGAGCTTCTCCTGGAAGTACCGGGTGGTCTCGTTGAACAGCTGGATCGCCTGAACTTCGCGCCCCGGCACGAGCTTGCCGTACCGGATCATCAGCCCGATCTCCATGGTGATCCCCCCAGGACACGGAGACATGGACACGCCCCGCCGCCGCTCGCATCACCTCCCCGACGACGAGGAACGGTGGAACCCCATGGGGTCACGGGGGAGGGTGGAAGGACAGGGCCGGAGGTCCCTGCGTGGACGGGACCCCGCTCCCGGGTCAGCGGCCGGTGAGCGAGAAGTGCATGTGGTCCCTGGCGCCGGTCCAGCGGCCGCCCCACGACCACCCGATCCGGGCGAAGGCCCGCACGACCACGTCGCCCTCGTGGATCATGCCGGGCAGGTCCTGTGCACGGTCGACGTAGGGGCGCGCGAAGCGGTTGCGGACCGACCCGTCGGCGGCCACGTAGGGGTTCTGGAGCGGGTTGACGTCCACGGCGAGCCCGTACGCGTGTTGGGAGAACGTGGTGCCCGGACCCTCGGGCGTGATCACCGGTCGGCAGTTGAAGCCAGCCGTGACGTTGCGCCGGGTGTTCGGGTCGGCGTTCGGACGGAAGGGTCGCGCGAGGTCGACGCGCTCGAGGGGGAAGCCGGCCTCGAAGAGCGTCCGGAAGACGTCGAGCACGTCGCTCGCGACCGAGCGGTTGATCACGAGGCGGCCGCGGTGGATCTCGCCGTCGAAGCCGATGTGGTTGAAGCGCAGGAGCGCGAGATCGCCGAGGGGGACCGGGCAGCCGGGCCGCCAGGTCCCACCCCGGAGCTCGCGCCGGATCGCGGTGGGGAGCGGCGCGCGGAGCCGTCCGGCGAAGCGGGTGCGGACGGCATCGGCCGCGGGCCCGGGGGCGACGACCAACGGGGACGCTGCCGTCGGGCTCTGGGCGACCCGCGCCGGCGGGGGCGTGGCGACGGGCGCGGGGGCGCGGACGCACCCCGCGAGGGCGAGCGCGAGCACCGCGCCCGCCCATCCCCTCACGGGAGGTACTGCACCTCGATCCGGACGACCGCCCCGTCCCGGACGGTGAGCCAGTAGGGCGCCCGCCGTCCTTGGTACAGGGCGTCCCAGGGGTGGTGGCGGGTCGCGAAGGCGTCGAGGAACGGCCCCAGCTCGCCGCGCACGAGATCGCAGCAGCGGCTCCAGTCGATGACCCAGACCTCCGCGCCCGGGTCGACGGGGAGCGTCCGCAGGCGGGGGTTGTCGTTCACGATGTAGTAGTCGTTCGGCACCGGGACCTCGTCGCCGTGCTCGGCGGCGGCCTGGTTCGCCTCCTCGCCGGTGAGGAAGTACGCGAGGTCGAACCGGAGGGTCATCGCGTCGACGTCCACGGAGCGGATGTAGCCGAAGTGGCGGCCGTCCTCCAGGGCGGGGGAGGGGCTCGGCTCCTCGCTGGGCTCCTCGGAGGGCTCGGGGCTCGGCTCCGGGGAGGAGGTGGCGGTGGGGCCGGTCGGACCGGGAGGGGTCTCGATGGGCCCCTCGCGGGCGCAGGCGGTCGCGGCGAGGAGGACGACGAGGAGCGCGGCGGCGAGGGCGGGGCGTCGCATGTCGTCGATACCCTACGCCGACGCCAGCCGCCGCGCCAGCGGGATCGTTCGTGACGCTAATTAGCCGAGCGAACTATCATGGGGACCGTGAGCGCGACGACGGTGGACGTGACGGTCCTGGCCTCTCGCCTGCGGCTGGCGGTGACGCGGCTGGCCCGGCGGCTCCGCCAGCGCGCCGACGCCGGGATCACCCCCTCGCAGCTCTTGGCGCTGGCCTCGATCGAAGGAGCGGGGCGGATCACCGTCGGCGAGCTCTGCCGGGTGGAGGGGGTGCAGCCTCCCACGATGACCAAGACGGTGGCGGCCCTGGTGGAGGCGGGGTTCGTGGCGCGGGAGCTGGACCCCGCCGACCGGCGCGTGGTGTGGCTCCGCATCACGCCGGCCGGCGCCAGGCTCCTCGAGCGGAGCCGGAGCCGGAAGGACCAGTACCTCGTCCGGCGGCTCCGCGGGCTCACCTCCGAGGAGCTCGCCACCCTGGAGCGGGCCGCGGACATCCTCGATCGGCTGGTCGCGGAGGACGAGGGATGACCCGGCTCGGCCGCGCGCTGCACCGGACCTTCCACGCCGTCTCCCACTCTCGGAACTTCCGCCTCTTCTTCCTCGGCCAGATCGTCTCGGTGACCGGCACCTGGGTGCAGTACGTCGCCTCGGCCTGGCTCGTGCTCCGCCTGACCGGCAGCGGGGTGGCGCTCGGCGTGATGAGCGCCCTGAACTTCGCGCCGGTGCTCGTGCTCGGCGCCTGGGCGGGGGTGCTCGCGGACCGGAGCGACAAGCGCCGGATCCTGATCGCCACCCAGACCGCCTTCGCCGTGCTCGCGCTGGCCCTCTGGGGGCTCGTGGCCACCCAGGTGGTGGAGCTCTGGATGGTGTACGCGCTGTCGCTCCTGCAGGGGATCGTGACCGCGGTCGACACCCCGGCGCGGCAGAGCTTCTTCGCGGAGATGGTGAGCGCCGAGCACCTGACCAACGCCGTGAGCCTGAACAGCGCCGTCATGACCGGCACGCGGATCGTGGGGCCCGCCATCGCCGGCGGCCTCATCGCCGGGGTCGGCCTGGACGCCTGCTTCCTGGTGAACGGGGTCTCCTACCTCGCGGTGATCGGCGGCCTGCTCGCGATGCGGCCGGAGGAGTTGCACCGCGCGCCGGCGCCCCGGGACGGCGGCGGGCTGCGCGCCGGCCTCCGCTACGTGTGGGAGACGCCGGAGCTCCGCACCCCGCTCCTCGTGATGGCGGCCATCTTCACGTTCTCCTTCAACTTCCAGGTGCTGCTGCCCCTCCTCGCTCGGCAGACG
>SIRV01000313.1 GCA_004366195.1 Actinomycetota bacterium | reverse complement strand
GCAAGCCGGTCGTGGGGGGCAACACCGGCGGGATCCGTCTCCAGATCGTGGACGGGGTGACGGGGTACCTGGTGGACGACGTGGAGGGCTGCGCCCGTCGGGTCGTCGAGCTCCTCATGGATCCCGCGCTCCGCGACGCGATGGGACGGGCCGGGCACGAGCGCGTGCGCGAGCGGTTCCTGTCCCTCCGCGAGCTCGAGGACCACCTCCGCTTGATCGCCGAGCTCCTGGGGGTGTCCACCTGAGCCTCCTCGACGCCCCGCTCGTCGTGGCCTCCAACCGCGGGCCGGTCACGTTCGAGCGGGGCGAGGACGGCGCGCTCGAGCCGCGGCGAGGGGCGGGCGGGCTCGTCACCGCGCTCCTGGGGGCGATGTCCCGGGTCGGGGGGCTGTGGGTCGCGGCGGCGATCTCCGAGGCCGACCGCGAGCTCGCCCGGGGCCCGGCGGGGGGCCGGATGGAGATGCCGGGGACCGACGGCACCTACCAGGTGCGCCTCCTCGACGTGCCGCCCGAGCGCTACGACGGGTACTACAACCGCGTCTCCAACGGGATCCTGTGGTTCGCCCACCACTACCTGTGGGATACGGTCCGCCAGCCGGTCTTCGACGAGGCCGTGGACGCGGCCTGGAGCGATTACGTGGCCGTGAACCGGCAGTTCGCCGAGGCCCTGGCCGAGGAGGCCGAGCGGATCGGCGGCCCCTGCGCCTTCCTGATCCAGGACTACCACCTGGCGCTCGTGCCGCGGATGCTCCGCGAGCTCCGCCCCGACGCCACGATCGCCCACTTCTCCCACACGGCGATCGCCGGCCTCACCTACCTGCGGATCGTGCCGGTGAAGATCCGGGAGGGCGTGCTCCGCGGGATGCTCGGCGCGGACGTCCTCGGCTTCCACTCGCAGATGTGGGCGGAGAACTTCCTGATGTCCGCGCGGTCGCTCCCCGGGGTCCGGGCCGACCTGCTCCGCTCGCGCCTCGTCACCGAGGGCCGAGAGGTGGCGGTCCGGATCCACCCCATCTCCATCGACCCCCACGGTCTCCGGGCGGAGGCCGCCACGCCGGAGGTCGCCCGGCGCCGCCGCGAGCTGAACCGGTGGCGAGGCGACAACCGTCTCATCCTGCGCGTGGATCGGCTCGAGCTCTCCAAGAACATCGTCCGGGGCTTCCGCGCCTACGCCCTGTTCCTGCGCACCAACCCAGAGTGGCATCGGCGGGTGCGGTTCCTCGCGCTGCTCTCCCCCTCGCGGATGGACCTGCCGGAGTACCGGGAGTACGGGGCCGAGTGCCTCGAGGCGGCGGAGGAGGTCAACCGCGAGTTCGGCGACGAGACGTGGCAGCCGGTGGAGGTCCGCGTGAAGGACGACCACCCCGGGGCGCTCGCCGCCTACGGTCTGTACGACGTCCTGCTCGTGAACCCCATCTTCGACGGCATGAACCTCGTCGCGATGGAGGGCCCCCTGCTCAACCGGCGGGGCGGGGTGCTGGTCCTCTCGCGCAACGCCGGCGCCTACTGGCGGATGGGCCGGCACGCGCTCGCGATCAACCCGTTCGACCTCCGCGAGACCGCCGAGGCGATCGCCCACGCGTTGGGGATGCCGAGGGAGGAGCGCCTGCGGCGGGCCCGGAACCTGGCGCGCCTGGTGCTCACGAACCCGCCGGAGCGCTGGGTCCGGGGCCAGCTCGAGGACCTGGAGCGCGCCCGACGCCGGCGCGACCGGATCCGCCGCCCGTAGTCAGGCCAGGCGCGCGAGGAGCTCGACCAGACCGTCGGGCCCGGGAACGACCACGTCGGCGGCCCGCACGAGCGGCTCGGGGGTCTCGGGGCCCTCCACGGCGACCCGCACGACGAGCGCGCCCTCACGCTCGAGGGCGTCCAGCGCCTCGAACGCCTCGAGGTCGGCGACGTCGTCCCCCGCGTACAGGAGCGCCTGGAGGTCGAGCTCGCGGGCGAGCTCCAGGACGGCGCCGCCCTTGCGCGCCCGGCCCGCAGGGGCGAGCTCCAGCACCATCTTGCCCTCGAGGAGCTCGAGCCCCGCCTCCCGCGCGACCGGCGCGAGCGCCTCGAGGAGCGCCTCCCGAGCCCGGACGGCGTCGGGCGCCTGCCGGTAGTGGACGGCCAGGGTGGCCCCCTTGTCCTCCACCCATGCCTCCGGCACGACCCCGGCCGCCGCGCGCGCCCGCTCGAGGGGCAGCGACACCCGGCGCCCCTCGAGCCCGTACACCCCGAGGACCCGCAGCCCCGTCACCGGCAGCCGTTCCTCGAGCTCCTCGGACCGCCGACCGGTCACGATCGCCACGACCCGGTAGCGCCCCACCAGAGCGGCGAGCACCTCCCCCGCCCCGGGCACCGGCGCGGCCAGCTCGGGCCGGGGCACGATCTCCGCGAGGGACCCGTCGAAGTCCAGCACGATCCCGGCCCTGGCGGCGAGGCCGCGGAGCCGCTCGAGCTCAGGCGACGGCCGTCGCGTAGTCGGTGCCGAGGTAGATCGCGATCCGGACGTCCTTGTCCACCCCGCTGCCCGCCTCGAGCGGGGCGACCTCGGCCTGGACGTCCAGCTTCCCGAAGAACCGGCGGGCGAGGAGCTCGGCCTCGTCCTGGTCGGCGTCGCGCCGGAAGAAGATCGTCGTCACCGAGACCGTCATCGGCGCGTCGTCGACCTGGATCGGGTTCACATCGAAGCGCTCCTGCAGCCTGGCCGCCGTGTCGCGGGCCAGCCCGGTCACGCCCGTCCCGTTGCGCACGGCCACGGCGACCCCGGCCAGCTGCGGGCCCTCCGGCTCCTTCTGCCCGCCGCCGCCCTGTCCGGTTCCCGGGGTGACCGTCTGCGTCGGACTCGCCGGCGGCGTCGCCGACGTGGCGGTGCCGCCGAAGGCGCCCTCGTTCGCCGGGAAGGCCCGGTTGATGAGCACGATGCCGCCCGCGACGAGGGCGATGATGATCGCGGCGCGCAGCGTGCTCGTGGCCACGGAGATGTAGAAGCTCCTTCCCGTCGGCGGCTCGTGCTTGCCGCCCATCCTACCCCACGCTCGGACCGCCGGCGCCGAGGGGCCGGAGCATCCGCACGGCCACGGTGATGGCGGCGAGGCTCGTCTCGTCCTCGGGAGCGAAGGAGGCGAGGAACCGCTCGAGCCGTTCGACGAACGGCGCGCGAGCGGCGAGGAACGCGCCGAGCGCCTCGTCCGCCTCGAGAGCCGGGTGATCCGCGAGCGCGCGCTCCGCCATCCCCTGCCGGATCGCCCGCAGCTCGTCGGCGGCGCCCTGGACCGCCCAGCGGTGCCACCGATCGGGGGTCGGCACCCGTCCCAAGGCGTCCTCCAGACGATCGATCGGGACGACCTCGCCGGCGAGCAGCGCCACCCGGGCCGCCTCCTCGATCGGACGGCCGGTCCGGTGCGCCGCAGCGACGATGCCGGGGCCGTGCGCGAGCGCGGGCAGGAGGGCGTGCTCCCACGCCACCTCATCCGGGACCCCGAGGTCGAGCAGCCGCCACGCCCGCCGTTCCCGCTCCCGACGCCGCCCCTCCGGCTCCACCTCCGGGATGACGGCCTCCAGCCGCCGGAACGGCTCGGCATGGGCCTCGACCGCGCGCCCCAGCTGCCCGGGGGCGTTCGCGAGGTACCAGCGGGCGCAGACCTCGACGAGCCGGTCCACCTCGCTCATGAGCTCCGCGACGAGCTCGGCCGGGAGCCGGTCGACGAGGGCCTCGACCCGCTCCCACCGCTCCACCGCGCGCGTCACGTCCCGGGCGATGCGATAGGCGGTCACGACGTCCGACGCCGAGGCGCCCGTCTCGGCGACCAGCCGGGTCACGAACGTGATCCCCTGCGAGTTGACGACGTCGTTCGCGACCAGCGTGGCCACGAGCTCGCGCCGCAGCGGGTGCTCGGCGAGCAGGTGTCCGAACCGCTCGACGACCCGGGATGGGAAGTACCCGCGGAGATCCTGCTCGAGGTACCGGGAGTCCGGAAGGGTCGAGGCGAGCAGCTCGTTCGCGAGGTGCTGCTTCGCGTACGCGAGGAGGACGGCCAGCTCCGGTCGGGTCATGCCGAGGCCGGCGCGCCGGCGCTCCAGCATCTCCTCGGTGGAGGGCAACGCCTCGAGCTCACGGTCCAGCACCCCCTCGGCCTCCAAGCGCTGCATCAGGTCCTCGTAGGCCTCGATCCGGGAGACCGACTGCTCGACCTCCTGGGAGAGGATCTGGGCCTGGAGGAAGTTGTCGTACAGCACGTGGCGGACCACGTCCGGCTCGACCTCGGCGAGGAGGTCGTTGCGCTCCTCGAGCGTGAGCTCGCCCCGACGGATCGCGAGCCCGAGGAGGATCTTCAGGTTCACCTCGTGGTCGCTGCAGTCCACCCCCGCCGAGTTGTCGATGAAGTCGGCGTTGATCCGCCCGCCGGCCAGCGCGTACTCGATCCGGCCCCGCTGGGTGAAGCCGAGGTTCCCCCCCTCGGCGACCACGCGGCAGCGCAGCTCGCGCCCGTTCACCCGGACGGCGTCGTTCGCGCGGTCGCCCACCTCCTCGTGGGACTCGGT
>SIRV01000312.1 GCA_004366195.1 Actinomycetota bacterium | reverse complement strand
TGACCCCATCGCCGCGGTCGCCGAGGCGCTCGGGCTCCCCGGCCGCCAGGGCGTCGAGGGCGAGCCGCCACTCCGCGAGCAGCAGGCGGGAGCGCTCGTCCGCGCCCCGGCGCTCCAGGAACCTCGCCACCCGGTCGAAGTACTCCTCCTGGATCTCGACGGCCGTGAGCTCGCGCCCGTTCACCAGGCGAACCTTCCGCCGGCAGGTGATGTCGTGGCTGATCTCCCGGATGGCCCGGATGGGGTTCTCCAGGGTGAGGTCGCGCATCACCGTGTTCGCCTCGAGCATCCGGAGCACCAGGTCGGTGACGCCGACCTTCAGGAACGTCGTCCACTCGTTCATGTTCGAGTCGCCCACGATCACGTGGAGCCGCCGGTAGCGCTCGGCGTCGGCGTGGGGTTCGTCGCGGGTGTTGATGATGGGGCGCGAGCGCGTGGTGGCGCTCGACACCCCCTCCCAGATGTGCTCGGCGCGCTGGGCGATGCAGTACTGGGCCCCGCGCGGCCCGAGGAGCACCTTGCCCGCCCCGCACCAGATCTGGCGGGTGACGAAGTACGGGATCAGGATGTCCGCCAGGCGGCCGAACTCGCCCTGCCTGGCCACCAGGTAGTTCTCGTGGCAGCCGTAGGAGTTGCCGGCGGAGTCGGTGTTGTTCTTGAACAGATAGACCTGCCCGTTGATGCCCTCCTCGTGCAGCCGCACCTCGGCCGCGGCGAGGAGGGCCTCCAGGATCCGCTCCCCCGCCTTGTCGTGGGCCACGAGGTCCAGCACGTCGTCGCACTCCGGCGTGGCGTACTCGGGATGGGAGCCCACGTCGAGGTACAGACGGGCCCCGTTCTCCAGGAACACGTTGGACGAGCGCCCCCAGTGCACGACCCGCCGGAAGAGGTACCGCGCGACCTCGTCGGGGGACAGCCGACGCTGTCCCCGGAACGTGCAGGTCACGCCGTACTCGTTCTCCAGGCCGAAGATCCGCCGGTCCACGTTCCGAGTGTAGGCGCGACCGGCGCGGACGCAAGCCTCAGCGCGTCTGGCTCGGGCGGGGACGCGAGGTTCTCGCCCCGCGACGCAGCAGCGCGATGCCGATCACCGCGAGCACGAGCGACGGCAAGTAGAGCCAGCCGACCGACGCGAGCGCCGAGATGAATGCGATCGCCAGTAGCCCGGCGCTGACGACGAGGACGACGGCGCGATCCGGGCGGGCGATGGCCAGCGCCGCGGCTACGCCACCCGCGACCAGGGTGGCGAGGTTCCACGCGTTCAGCCCCGGGCCGCGCACGAGCGCCACGGCGACCAGTCCCCCCGTCGTGACCGCAGCGAGCGCGCCGGCCAGCACGGCCACCGCGCGGGCCGCGCCGGGCCTCACCGTCCCGGGCTCCGCCACTGCATCCCCACGCCACGACCTCCCGTCAGTAGGATGCAGACCTACCTCCTGCGCACTCGTGGTCCCAGACCTACTTCCGGGACGCGGGCCAGGTCAAGACCTCGAGTTGCATCACCAGGAATCTCCGCGACACGCGGTCGTTGCCTGAGCAAGGAGGAGACGTCCAGGAGTCGTCAGCTCCGGGGCCGGGGCGCCGTCACCCGGTCTCGCCCCTCGCGGGCGGACGGAGCGAGACCCGGTCGAGGGCGTGTTGCCTTCGCGACGGATCACGCCCGGCGGGCGTGGGGTACCGGCGGGCCTTAGCCCGCCAGGTAGTCGGCGATCTCCTCCTCCGAGAGCCGCCGGAACTTCCGCCGGGTGGGGCGGGTCCGGTCGAGCACGCCGGCCTCCACGATGTCAGGGCCGATCTCGCGCCCCTCGACCCGGGAGATGGCCCGCACCGCCTCGCGGACCGCCGTGGCGAGGTCCCAGTCGGGCCGGTAGGCGTCCTTGATCACGCCCGTGAGCTCCTCGGCGTGCCCGCCGATCGCCACGTACCCGTGCTCGTCGGTCACGGTTCCGTCGAACAGGATGTGGTAGAGCTCGTTCCGGCCCCCGTCGGCGGCGACCTCGGCCACGAGGAGCTCGACCTCGTAGGGCTTCATCTGCTGGGTGAAGATGGTCGAGAGCGCCTGTGAGTAGGCGTTCGCGAGGTCCTTGGCCCGGACGTCCTCCCGATCGTAGGAGTACCCGCGGAGGTCGGCGAGGCGGACCCCGGCGATCCGGAGCTCCTCGAACTCGCTGTACTTGCCGACGCCGGCGAAGGCGATCCGGTCGTAGATCTCGCTGATCTTGTGGAGCGTGGCGCTGGGGTTCTCGGCCACGAAGACCACCCCCACGGCGCACTCCAGCCCCACGACCGATTTGCCCCGCGCGATGCCCTTGCGGGCGAACTCCGAGCGGTCCTTCATGAGCTGCTCGGGCGGCACGTAGGGCATGAAGCTCATCGGGCCCGCTCCTCCTGGACGACGCGGACCGCGGCCGCCACCTCTTCGTCGGGGACGTCGCGGGCCCCCTCGGCCGTGATCACCACCACGTTCGGGAGGATCCCCCGGACGATGTCGGGCCCGCCGGTCGCGGTGTCGTCCTCCGAGGCGTCGATGAGGGCCTCGACCGCCACCCGGATGGCCTCCTCCCGGGAGAGCCCCGGCCGCCACCGCTTCTTCAGGGAGTTGCGCGCCGGCAGCCCGCCGGAGCCGGTCGTCTGCCGGTCG
>SIRV01000311.1 GCA_004366195.1 Actinomycetota bacterium | reverse complement strand
TCCGGCGAGCATCGCGAGCTCCGGCAGCACTGCCCCCTCCATCATCTCCTGCATCTCCGCCGGGACCCCGGGGAGGGCGTACACCCGGCGCCCGTCGATCTCGAGCACGAGCCCCGGGGCCGTCCCTCGCTTCGGCTCGATCACCCTCGCTCCCCGCGGCACGTCGGCCTGGACGAGGTTGGACGCCGGCATCTCGCGCCCGGTGGCCGCCCACCGGGCCCTGAGGCGCTCCTCGAGCGCCGGCCACCGCTCGAGCGGGACCCCCGCCACCTGCGCCAGCGCCTCCCGCGTGACGTCGTCCTGCGTCGGCCCGAGACCGCCCGTCGCGATCACGACGTCGGCGCGGGAGAGCGCGAGCCGCACCGCCTCCGCGATCCGTTCCACGTTGTCCCCCACCGCCTGATGACGGAGGACGTCGACCCCGATCTCGGCGAGGCGCTCGCTGATCCAGCGCGCGTTCGTGTTGGCGATCTGGCCGAGCAGGATCTCGGTCCCGATCCCGATCACCTCGGCGCGCACGGGCTCAGCCCCCGCTCGGCGTCTCGTACCGCCACGTGTACGACCAGGGGCGCCCCGGCCGACCCGGCATCCCGAGGTCCTTCCCGTTCGCCGTCACCTGGGCGGAGAGCCCCCGCGAGAGCCGCAGGCGGAGCACCTCCGCCGCGGCGAACGACCTCCCCTCTCCGATCCGGAGCGCGTAGGTCGCCGGCTCCCCACCGTCGATCGCCACCGTCACCTCCACCGGCTTGCGCGCCACCACGGCGACCTCGATCCCCGGAGGTGCCGCCTCCGCGAGCGCCGCCGCCGAGGACGGCGGCGGCGGGGCTGGCGGCGGCGCTGGGTCCCGCGCCGAGAGCACCCCGAACGCCCCCGCCAGCACCAGCACCGCGGCCGCGACCATGACGAGGAGCCGCGTGTCGTCCCGCCGCCTGGGGAGCCGGATCGCGGGGTCGCTCGCGAGGCGCGGCGGCGGGGCCTCGGGGGGCGCCTCCGGCGCGCCGTACACCTCGAGGACCCGCTCAGGCGGGACCCCGAGGTACGCGGCGTAGGTCCGCAGGCACGCGCGCACGTGGACGTCGCCGAGGAGCCGTTCGTACTCCTCGGCCTCGATCGCCTCGAGATGCTCGGCTCGGATGCGCGTGTCGCGCGCCGCCTCCAGGAGCGAGACGCCGCGCCGCTCGCGCACCCTCCGGAGCGCCGGCCCGAGCCCCTTCGCACCCACGATGGACCTCCCGGCCATGGGAACCACCGTATGCTAGCCTGCCGCCGGCCCGCTCGGTCCCGATGTACCCTGCCGCCGTGGAGGCCGAGACCGTCGTCATCGTGGTCGAGATCCCCAAGGGGTCGCGGAACAAGTACGAGTACGACCCCGCATCCGGCGCGATCGTCCTCGACCGGATGCTGTTCACCTCGATGCAGTACCCCGCCGACTACGGCTTCATCGAGGGCACGCTGGGGGCCGACGGCGACCCCTTGGACGCGTTGGTGTTCGTCGGCGAGCCCACCTTCCCCGGCTGCCGGATCCGCGCCCGGCCGATCGGCCTGTTCCGGATGCGGGACGAGAAGGGCCCCGACGAGAAGATCCTCTGCGTGCCGCTCCGGGACCCGATGTGGTCCCACATCCAGGATCTCTCCGACCTGAACCCGAACCTCCTCAACGAGATCGAGCACTTCTTCGCCGTCTACAAGGACCTCGAGGGCCACAAGGTCGGCGTCGAGGGCTTCGGCGACCGCGCCGAGGCGCTCGAGATCATCGCCGAGGCCCGCGCCGCGCGCGACGCCCCCTGAGAGCCTGGCTCAAGGACCTAGGACCGAAGGCCGATGCCGGGGATATGGCGCGGGGGATACGGTTCGAGACGTTCGGACACAGCCATCGGACGAGGGGGTCCCGGATGGGCACGCTCGCGCTGGACGGCTCGCCGCTCTCGATCGTCCCCGGCCCGAGCGCCGTCGAGGTGCGGAGCGAGGGGCCGGTCCGCTACCTCGTGATCTCGGGGCGGCAGGACGACGGGCTGTGGGGTCCCCTCGGCGCGCTCTGGCGCTCGGAGGACGCCGAGCGCGGCGGCTTCCTCGTCCACCCCTGGGCCCTGTGGGAGGGCAGCGAGATGGTCCGCTGCTACCGCAGCGCTCGCGCCCATGGCTGGACCCCGGAGGAGATCTACCGCTACTGGCAGCGCGAGGTCTGGCCGGGCGGCTACGTCGTGGACGAGGAGCGCACGGCCGCCTCGTTGATGCTCCTCGCCGAGCTCGTCGCCGCCCTGTAGCCCACCGGCGACCGCTCTCGCGTAGCATGATCCCGAGGTCGATGAGTCCGACCGTGGTCCTGGATGAAATCGAGTGCGTGCCGCCGTCAGATCGGACGATGGGGCCCTCTTCCCCGCCAAGATCCTCGCCCTGCCACCGGAGCTCGAGCGTGAGTATCGGGCCGCCTGGGGAGTAGCGGAACGGTGCCGCACCGCTTGCGAACTCGTAGGCTTCGATCGAACCGGGCAACTCATCGAGCCGACGGCGATCCAGCAGCCGCTCCGGTAGCTCAGCCGCCGGCGCGGGCCGAGCGCATCTCCTCCCACTCCTCCGGGGTGATCAGCACGTCGCGGGCCTTCGAGCCCTGGGAGGGCCCGACGATGCCGCGCTCCTCGAGGAGGTCCATGATGCGGCCGGCGCGGGCGAAGCCGATCTTCAGCTTGCGCTGGAGCATGCTCGTCGAGCCGAGCTGGGAGCGGATCACGAGCTCGGCGGCCTGCTCGAGGAGCTCGTCGTCGCCCTCCAGGTCCTCGCCCTCGGCTGGCGGGCGACCGAGGCCCTCCACGCTCGCCTGGTACTCCGGCTCGCGCTGGGCCCGGATCCACTCCGTCACCTGCTGGATCTCCTTCTCCGTCACCCAGGCGGCCTGCAGACGCGTCGGCTTGGAGGCCGTCGAGGGCGCGAAGAGCATGTCGCCGTGGCCCACCAGCTTCTCGGCCCCGTTCATGTCGAGGATCACGCGGGAGTCGGCCTGGCTCGAGGTCATGAGCGCGATGCGGCTCGGGATGTTGGCCTTGATGAGGCCCGTCACCACGTCCACGCTGGGGCGCTGGGTGGCGACCACCAGGTGGATCCCGACGGCGCGCGCCATCTGGGCGATGCGACAGATCGCGTCCTCGACCTCGCGCGGGGCGACCATCATGAGGTCGGCGAGCTCGTCGATGACGACGAGGAGGTAGGGGTACTCGACAACCCGCTCCTCCTGCCCCGGGGGGATCCGGAGGGTCCCCTCCGCCATGCCCTGGCGGTAGCCGTCGATGTCGCGGACCCCCACCATCGCGAGGACCTCGTAGCGCTGCTCCATCTCGCGGACGACCCACGAGAGGGCCTCGGCGGCGCGCTTGGGGTGGACGATCACCGGCATCAGCAGGTGCGGCAGGTCGGCGAAGTGGGTGAGCTCGACCCGCTTGGGGTCCACCAGGACGAGCTTCACCTCGTCGGGGGTGGTGCGCATCAGGATCGAGGTGATGAAGGAGTTGATGAGGCTCGACTTCCCCGCCCCCGTCGCCCCCGCGATCAACAGGTGCGGCATCTTGGTGAGGTTCACCATCTGCGCCCGTCCGTGGACGTCCTTGCCGAGGGCCACGGTGAGCGGGTGCCGGTCCTCCTTGGCCGCGCGAGAGCGCAGGATGTCGCCGAGCATCACGAAGTCGCGGACCTTGTTCGGCACCTCCACCCCGATCGCCGACTTCCCCGGGATGGGGGCGATGATCCGCACGTCCGGCGTGGCGAGCGCGTAGGCGATGTCGTCGGCGAGGGACAGCACCTTGTTCACCTTCGTGCCGGCCTCGACCTCCACCTCGTAGAGGGTGACGGTCGGCCCGCGGTGGGCCGCCGTCACGTGGGCCGGCACGCCGAACGTGTGGAACGTGCGCTCCAGCGCCTCCATCTGGTGGGCCTCGTCCCGACCGCTCGCGGCCGAGGGCGGCGAGGTCCGCAGCAGCTCGATCGGCGGCAGGCGGTACCTTCCGCCCTTCGGGGCCGACCGCACCACCTCCGGGATCTCGATCGGCTCGGGCTCCGGCGGGGGCTCGGGCTCGGCGGGGAGCTGCACCACCGGCAGCTCCGGCTCCGTCGGGCGCGCCTCGCGGCGACGGCGCGAGGGACCGCAGCCGCCGGCCCACCGCGGCGAGCGGCGTCCCGGTGAACACCAGCGCGCCGAGGAGCGTCACCCCGGCGAGCACGATGGCCGCGCCGACGCGCGAGAGCACGCGCGCGAGGGGCCACGCCGAGAGCGCGCCGAACAGACCCGCCGCGTCGCGGAGGGCCTCGAACCCGTCGAGGGGGCGGGGGTTGCCCCGGGCCAAGGAGACCAAGCCGAGCGCCCCGAAGAGCGCGACCCCGAACCCGATCGCCATGCGGGGGCGCTCGTCCTCGGCGGTCCCCCGCAGCAGCAGGACCCCCCAGTACAGCGCGAGGACGGGGACGGCCGCGGCGGCCAGGCCCACCGCACCCCGCAGGCTCCAGGCGATCGCGCGTCCCAGCGGCCCGGCGCCCTCGAACCACAGCGCGAGGACCGCGATGAGGGCGGCCACGACCAGCCCGATGCCGAGCGCGTCCCGCGCCCACGGCCGCAGGTGCTCGCGCACCGGCGTTCGCGCGGGCGCCCGCCCCGAGCCGCGCCGCTTCGTCCCCTTGCCCATCACACCTCCAGGATCACCGGCAGGATCACCGGCTTGCGCTGCGTGGCCTCGTAGAAGTACCGGCCGAGCGCGCGTCGGATGTTCTGCTCGAGCACGCCGGGGTCGGTCACCTCAGCCTCGGCGCTCTCGCGCAGCACCAGCATGACGCGTTCCCGCGCCGCTTCAAGGATGTCCGCCCCCGTCTCCTCGAAGACGAAGCCTCGACTCACGATGTCGGGGCCCGAGACCAGCTGCCCGTGGTGGGCGTCGATCGCCACGACGACCACCACCACCCCCTCCCCGGCGAGCTTGCGGCGGTCCCGGAGCACCACCTCGCCGACGTCCCCGATCCCCAGGCCGTCCACGAAGGTCATCCCGGCCGGGACGCGCTCGACGATCTCGACCTTCTC
>SIRV01000310.1 GCA_004366195.1 Actinomycetota bacterium | reverse complement strand
AGATGCTCGCGGCGATCGCCCGGGCGTGCGGCACGGATCCGAGGGTGGTCTGGCTGCCCGTCGAGACCGTCCGCGCGCGGCGTCTCGAGGAGGCGTTCCCGCTGTGGGAGCCCTCGGGGGCGACGTTCGACACGTCCCGGGCGCGGGCGTTCGGTCTCGCGACCCGCCCGCTCGAGGAGACGGCCCGCGACACGTTGGCCTGGGACCGCGATCGGGGCCTCCCGCCGCTCGCGGCCGGGCTGGACCCCGAGCGGGAGGCGCGCCTCCTCGCGGAGCTCGGCTGATCCCCCGAAGGGCCCTGGGCCGGGCGGACCTTGGGCCTTGTCGCAGGCGGACCGCGCTCGGGAGCCTGGGAGCGGCGACGGTCCCGAGGGCCGGACCGTGGAAGGAGGGGGGATGGGATCCTCGCCGACCGCGCCCGGGGTGGTGGCACGGCGCCTGCTCGAGGAGGTCGTGGGCCACGGTCGCCTCGACCTCATCGACGAGCTGGTGGCGGAGCGGGCCGTCTGGCATCAGCGCCTGCCGATCTCCACCGGCGAGGTGCGCGGGGACCTGCGGGCATGGATCACGGAGCTCCGACGCGCCTTCCCCGACCTGCGGGTCGAGATCGAGGAGATCACCGTGGAGGGCGAGCGCGCCGCCGCGCGCGTCCGGATCACCGGCACGCACCTCGGACCGCTGCTCGGCGTCCCACCGACGGGGCGCCCGATCTGCATCGAGGGCGTGGAGATCCTGCGCGTGCGGGAGGGACGGATCGTGGAGCAGTGGGGGATCGCCGACGTGCGGGCCCTCGCCCGTCAGCTCGGTCTGCCGGGGGGGATGCGACCGGCCGCGGCTCAGGCCGACTCGGCCGAGGCCGCCTCGCCGACCACCCGGAACCCGAGCCGAGCGTAGACCCGGGCCGCGGGCTCGCCGGCGGCGGGGGAGCGCGGATCGGAAGCGCGTCGTGCCGGACGCGGCCGCGCCGAGGCAGCCGTCGGTGCGGCGGGTCGAGGCCCGGCCCGGAGACCTCGCTCCCGGCCGTGCCCGAGAGCCTACGTCACATCGTGGTGCCGGCGAGCCCCCGCAGGACCGGGAGGGCCTCGTCGATCGCGATGGCGAAGCCGATGTTCTCGGCCGCCGCCGCGCTCGCCCCTGCGGTGTTGATCCCGACGAGGCGGCCCGAAGCGTCGATGAGAGGGCCGCCCGAGTTGCCGGGGTTGATCGCGGCGTCGGTCTGCAGCAGGCCCTCCAGGTGCTCCACCCCGCTCGGACCGGAGACGTCGACCGTGCGGTTCAGCCCGGAGACGACGCCGACGGTGGCCGTGGGGCCGAGGCCGAGCGGGTAGCCGAGGGCGGCGACCGGCTGTCCGAGCCGCAGCCCCAGCGAGCTGCCGAGCGCGAGCGCCGGCCGGCCGCCGGTGGGGACCGAGAGCACGGCGAGGTCGTGGGCGGGATCCGTGCCGAGCACGGTGGCTTGGGCGCTCGCGCCCCCCTCGAAGACGACCGTCACGGAGGTGGCGCCCTCGACCACGTGCGCGTTCGTCACGACGAGGTCGCGGCGGACGATGACGCCCGAGCCCTGGCCCTCGACCCGGACCTCGCCGAAGAGCCCGGGGCGGGTGGACTCCACCTTCACCGCGACGACGGAGCGCATCGCCCGCTCGATCGCGCCCGAGAGGTCGGCCTCGCCCTCCCGTGCGAGCGTGGCGACCGCGGTCGCGCGCGAGGCGCCGCTCGGTGCGGTCGGTCTCCCGGCGAGATGGACGATGGCGACGCCCTCCGCCGCCGTGCTCGCGAGGGACAGCGCGAGGAGCGCGGGCACGAGCCGCCCCCACGGCCGCCGACGTGGGGTCGGCGCCGGCGTGCGGAACCCGGCGCCGATGGGTTCGGGCGGCTCCGGGATCCCGTACGGGTGGGTGACGTCGCGGGCGTCAGCCACCGGTCCCACCTCCCACGAGCGGCCGCCCCGTGAGGTCTCCGGCGAGGCGGAGGTAGGTCTCACGGTCGATCTCGCCGCGCGCGTAGCGGATCCGCGCCTGCTCGAGCGCGGCGTCCGACGTCGACGTCGCAGCGGGCGGCGCCGGCCTCGCGAGTCGCGTGACCACCCACGCCACGAGGAGCGCCAGGAGCGCGACGAGCAGGATCGGCAGGACCCAGGCCAGGGCGTCCCACCACCACGGGCGATCGACGAGGGCGCAGGGCGGATCGGGGCACCACGGGCCGCTCCGCCAGCCGACGCGGTCGCCCCACCCCGGACCGAGCTGCCACAGCCACATCGCGGCTCACCTCCTCGGGGCGCCGGTCCCTCCGGCGCCATCGTCAGTCAAGCGGGGAGAGCTGAGAGCCGGCTGAGGAGGTCCCGGGAGGAGGATGGGAGTCTCGGTCCTCGCCGCCCTCCGCCGGACCGAGGGGGATCCGGGCCACGAAGCGAGCGCCCCCGCCGGGGCGGGGCTCGAGCGTGGCGCGCCCCCCGTGCGCCCGGACGACCGCATCGACGATGGCGAGGCCGAGGCCGGAGCCCCCGCGCTCGCGGGAGCGGGAGGGCTCGGCGCGGTAGAAGCGTTCGAACACCCGGGGAGCGTGCTCGGGCGGGATGCCGGGTCCCTCGTCCTCCACGACGAGCTCGGCGAACCCATCGTCCACGGCGACCCGGACGTGGACGGGGGTCCCCGCCGGGGTGTGCACGCAGGCGTTGGACAGGAGGTTGTCGGCCACCTGGCGCAGCCGGGCCCGGTCGCCGAGGACGCGCACGGCCGTCGCGGCGTCGAGGTCGATCGGGTGGTCGGGGTGGGCGACCGAGGCGGCGTCCACCGCGATGGCGGCGAGCTCCGTGAGGTCCACCGGCTCGCGCTCCAGGGGTCGCCCCTGATCGAGCCGGGCGAGGAGCGAGAGCTCGTCCACCAGCTCGGCCATGCGGGCGCTCTCCTCCTCGATCCGGCGCATCGCCGTCGCGAGTGCCTCCGGGTCGTCGGCGGCGCCCCGGCGGAACAGCTCGGCGTAGCCCTGGACGGAGGTGAGGGGCGTCCGCAGCTCGTGGGAGGCGTCGGCGACGAACCGGCGCAGCCGCTCCTCGGAGGTCCGACGCTCGGCGAAGGCCTCCTCGATGCGCGCGAGCATCGCGTTCAGCGCGAGGCCCAGTCGGCCGACCTCGGTGCGGGGATCGGCGGGGTCGACCCGACGGGAGAGGTCGCCGGCGGCGATGGCCCCCGCCGCGGCCGCCATCCGCTCCAGCGGTCGGAGACCCAGCCGCACGGCCCACCACGCGAGGAGCCCGAGCGCGAGGAGGACGGCGGCCGTGACGACGAGCTCGATCGCGACGAGCCGCCGGAGCGTGACGACCACGTCGGTGAGGGGGATCGCGACGAGCAGCGTCCCGCCGGCGCGCAGGGCGTACGCGCGACCCCGGTAGGGCGTGTCGCCGCCGGCATCGGCCGTCGTGAAGGTCCGGACGACGTCGACGGTCCCCGTCTGGCCGGGAAGGTCGGGCGGGACCACGGGGGGCGGCGGTGCCTCCTGGCCGAAGCCGAAGATCTCCTGCGCCACGAGGCGGCCGGAGGGATCGAGCACGGCCGCGTAGGTCCCCGCGGGGAACAACGCCTCGGCCTGCTCGTGGAAGGGCCCTCGGAAGGGTCCCGCGCTGAACACCCGAACCGCCTGGCGGGTGGCCGCGATGAGCTGCTGGTCCACCCGCTGGAGCAGGGTCGAGCGCAGGAGGCGGTAGGTGGCGACGTCGGCGGCGACCAGGCCCACGCCGGCGAGCCCCACCACGACGAGCAGGAGCCGGGCGCGGAGCGACACGGCTCAGCCCCTCGGCAGGCGCAGCGAGTAGCCGACGCCGCGGATGGTGTGGATCAGCTTCGGCTCCTCCACGTCGATCTTGCGGCGCAGGTACGAGATGTAGGTCTCGACCACGCCTGCGTCGCCGCCGAAGTCGTAGCGCCAGACGTGGTCGAGGATCTGGGCCTTGGAGACCACCTTCCGCGCGTTCAGCATCAGGTACCGCAGCAGGTTGAACTCCGTGGGCGAGAGTTCGATCGGGCGCTCGCCCCGCCAGACCTCGTGGGTTTCCTCGTCGAGCTCCAGGTCGGCGAAGCGCAGGCGGCTCGAGCCCGGCGCGGCGCGACCGGTGCGCCGCAGGACGGCTCGCACCCGAGCGACGAGCTCCTCCAGGCTGAAGGGCTTCGTGACGTAGTCGTCGGCCCCCGCGGTGAGTCCCCGGACCTTGTCCTCGGTCGCGTCCCTGGCGGTGAGGAAGAGGATCGGCACGCGCTCGCCCGCCTCGGCCAGGCGCCGCTGGACCTCGAACCCGTCCAGGTCGGGCAGCATGATGTCGAGGATCACGAGGTGCGGCCGGAACGCGGCGACCGCCTCGAGGGCCCGCCGTCCGGTGTCGGCCGTGCGCACCTCGAACCCCTCGTAGCGCAGGACGGTGGCGACGAGGTCGGTGATGCTCGCCTCGTCGTCGACCACGAGGATCCGGGACGAGGGCGTCTCCGGCGGGGGCCCTTCCGCGCCCATGACCCCACCGTATCGGCGGGAGCTCAGAGCGTCCTGCGGGTTCCCTGGGAGCCCGCTGTGAACGGTGGGGTCCGTCCCGACGCGCTCCTCGTGTCACCCCGACCGGCCGAAGAGCCTGCGGAGGGCGCGTCGGATCAGGGCCCAGATCGCCGACAGGCCGAGGCGGATGCCGCTCACCGGCTTCGCCGCGGGAACCGGCGCCGGGGTCGGGGCCGCCTCCGGCGCGGGCGCCGGCGTCACACCCTCCTCCGCGGATGCTGGTGCGGCCGCGACGGCCCGCTCCGCCTGCATCTGCTGCTGGAGGCAGTCGGCGAACTGCTGGGTGAGCTTCTTCGAGATCTCCGGCAGGAGCCCGCGCGAGAGCTGGGCGGCGGTCCCCGTGAGCACGATCTCGGCCTGCATCTTCACGGTGGTCTCGCCGTCGCCTGGCCCCGGCTCGAGCCAGGACGTCACGGTGGCCTCCGCGGCGCCCTTGCCCTTCTGCTCCATCCCCCGGGCCTTGAGGACGACGCGGTGGGCGGCGTCGTCCCGCGACTCCATCACCACGGTCCCCGCGAAGGACATGGTGACCGGGCCGAACTTCGCGTTCAGCCTCCCCTTCCAGGTGCGCTCGTCGACGACCTCGGTGAGCTCGGCCCCCGGCATGCAGGGCGCGATGCGCTCCACGTCGAGGAGGTAGTCCCAGAGGAACCCGGTGGGGGCCGTGACGGTGAACTCGTTCTCGATCAGCACGGGCGCTCCTTGCCTCTCAGGATGTGGTCGGATGGAGGAACGCCGCCGGGTCGGCCACGAAGCGCTCCCGACAGCGCGGGTTGCAGAAATAGTAGGTCCGGCCCTCGTGGGTCGCGCGGTGCCTGGCCGTGGCGACCTCCACCATCATGCCGCAGACGGGGTCCACCTCCTCGTGGGACGCGGGCGCGGCGCCTGCGCCGCCGGCCGGGACGACCCCCTCGGCCCGCAGCCGCACGAGCTCGGCGAGGATCGCGACGGCGATCTCCCGGTTCGGCAGGCGCCCGAGGTCGAGCCCGGCGGGCGCCCGGACCCGTGCGAGGTCTTCCTCCGACACGCCGCGGTCCCGCAGGTAGCCGAGGACGCTCTCGGCGCGCCGCCGAGAGGCCACGAGCCCCACGTAGGCGGCGTCGGTGCGCAGCACGCGCTGCAGGGCGTCCTCGTCGTAGTGGCCCTGGGTGGCGACGACGACCATGGAGCCGGGGCCGATCCCCGCGAGCCCCTCCTCGAGCGAGGTCCGCACGTCCAGGCCCTCGGGGTGGAGGCCGGGATCGCCGCGGTCGTCGACGACCGTCGGGCGCCATCCGAGGGCGAGCGCCATCCGGGCGAGGGCGTCGACGGCGGGCGAACGTCCGATCACCACCAGGTGCGGTGAGGGGAGGACGGGCTCCACGTAGACCTCCAGGGCCCCCTCACTCTGGCACGCGATGGGGATGGCCACCACCCCCTCGCGCCGTTCCCCGACGAGGTCGTCCGGCGTGCCGAGCAGCAGCAGCCGCGGGCTGCCCTCCTCGAGCGCACGGAGCGCCTCGCGGAGCACGACCGGCTCGGCGCAGGCGCCGCCGAGCCAGCCCCGGAGCGTGCCGTCGGCGGTCACGAGGGCGGTCGCGCCCGGCTTGCCCGAGGAGGGCGCCCGGCTCCAGACCACGGTGGCGAGGACGAACGGCGTCCCCTCGGACGCGAGCCGCGCGGCGAGCTCGAGGATCTCGCCCCTCACGAGCCCCCCGCGCGCGCCTTCGCCGCCTGGATCGCCTCCCAGACCCGGGCCGGGGTGAGCGGCATGTCGATGTTCGTCACCCCGAGGGGCCGCAGCGCGTCGATGACGGCGTTCACGTAGGCGGCCGGCGAGCCGACCGTCGCCGACTCGCCGACGCCCTTGGCCCCGATCGGGTGGTGGGGGCTCGGCGTGACCGTCTCGTACAGCTCGAAGTGGGGCGTCTCCCACGCCGTCGGCAGCAGGTAGTCGGCGAAGTTGGCGCCGATGCAGTTGCCGTCCTCGTCGAAGGTGATGAGCTCCATCGCGGCGATCCCGAAGCCCTCGGTGAGCCCGCCGTGGATCTGGCCCTCGACGATCATCGGGTTGATCCGCACGCCGCAGTCGTCGACGGCGACCACCCGGCGCACCTTCCACTCGCCGGTCTCCTCGTCCACCTCGACGGCCACGGCGTAGGTGCCGAAGGGGAAGGTGAGGTTCGGCGGGTCGTAGTAGTACACGGCCTCCAGGCCCGGCTCCATGCCGTCGGGGAAGTTCGTGTACGCGGCGAGCGCCACCTCCTGGATGGTCTTGGAGCGGTCCGGCGCCCCCTTGACCGAGAAGACGCCCCGGCGGAGCTCGCCGTGCTCGTC
>SIRV01000309.1 GCA_004366195.1 Actinomycetota bacterium | reverse complement strand
TGATCGTGGTGGACCTCTCCTCGCCCGACCCCGCGGCCGACCTGCGGACGGTCCGCGCCGAGCTCGAGGCGTACGACCCCGCCCTGGCGACCCGGCCGCAGCTCGTCGTCGGGACCAAGGCCGACCCCGTGGCCGATCCCGCCTCGGCCGCCTCGGCGCTCGGGCCGGACGCCGTCGTGGTCTCGAGCGTCACCGGCCTCGGGCTGGAGGAGCTCCGCTCGCGCCTCGCGGCCCTCGCTCGGGAGGCCGAGCGTGGGGCGGAGGAGCGCCGGCCCGTCGTCGTCCTGCGCCCTGCCCGCAAGCCGTTCGAGGTCCGGCGCGAGGGCGAGCGGTTCCGGGTGATCGGACGCTCCGTCGAGCGCTGGGTGGCGGAGACCGACCTCGAGGACCCGGAGCAGGTCCGGCGCCTCCAGCGGAAGCTGCTGCGCGCCGGCGTCGAGCGGGAGCTCGCCGCCGCCGGAGCCCGCCGCGGCGACGAGGTCTGGATCGGCTCCCACGCGTTCGAGTTCCAGCCGGAGGAGGAGGCCGATGGACCGTCGTGAGGCGCTGCTCCGCGCCGAGGAGCGCGGGTGGCGCGAGCTGAACGGGCTCATCGCACGGTTCCCGAGGGAGGAGCTGGAGCGACCGGATCTCACGCCCGAGGGCTGGTCGGTGAAGGACCTGATGTGGCACATCGCCTGCTGGTGCGCCGACTGCGTCCGCGCCCTGGACCGGATCCGCGCCGGGACGTTCACCGGCCGGACGTTCGATGAGGATGTGGAGACGGTCAACCGGCGCCTCCTCGAGGAGTGCCGGCGCCTGGACCTCGCCGCGGTGCGCGCCGCCTGGCACGCGTCACGCACGCTGATGGTCGAGCGGTTCGCGACCCTCGAGCCCCTCGCCCCCGAGGCCGAGGAGTGGTTCGAGGAGTCCGGGCCGCTCCACTACGCGAAGCACCTCGCCGACCTGCGCGCCTCCGTCGAGCGGCCTCGGTGAGCCTGCGCGGTCGGGGACGGGGCCGGCCGTAGGATAGGCGCCGTGGGACGGCGGCTCGGCGTGATGGGAGGGACCTTCGACCCGATCCACCACGGCCACCTCCTCACCGCCGAGGAGGCCGCCGTCCAGTTCGGTCTGCACCAGGTGATCTTCGTCCCCACCGGACGCCCCTGGATGAAGGCCGACCGCGAGGTCACGCCCGCCGAGCACCGCTACCTGATGACCGTCATCGCGACGGCGAGCAACCCGCGGTTCACGGTCTCCCGCATCGAGATCGACCGCCCCGGCCCCACCTACACGGTGGACACGCTCCGCGCCCTGCGCGAGCAGCACCCGGACGCCGAGCTCTTCTTCGTGACCGGGGCCGACGCGATGCTCGAGATCTTCCACTGGAAGGACCCCGAGGAGCTCTTCGCGCTCGCCCACTTCATCGCCGCCACGCGCCCGGGCTACGACCTCGCCCACTTCGAGGCCGAGGCGCCGACCGCGCACCCGAAGGTGACGGTGATGAACATCCCGGCCCTCGCGATCAGCTCGACCGACATCCGTCAGCGGGTCCGCGAGGGGCGGCCGATCCGCTACCTCCTGCCGGAGGGCGTGAAGAGCTACATCGAGAAGGAGGGGCTGTACCGGTGAGGCGAGGGTGGCTCTCGCTGGGGGCCGCCCTCGTCGTGCTCGCGGCCGCCGTCGCGGCGGTGCGCCTCGCGCGACCCGAGCCGGCCCGCCCGACCCCCGCGCCCGAGCCAGCCCGCTTGCTGCTGTTCCTGGTGCGGACCGAGGAGGGCCTGCTCGCCGCGGTGGTCGGCTCGGGCGGCTCGCTCCCGCCGGCGGGGCTCGTGCTGCCGTCCGGCCTCGCGCTCGTGGTGCCGGGGCAGGGCGACGCGACGGTCGGCGAGCTCGGGATCCTCGAGGGGCGCACGGCGGCCACGGCCGTCTCGAACCTCCTCGGGGTGTGGATCGCGCACCACGCGACCCTCGACGCCGCGCGCTTGGTCGAGCTGATCGACCGCGCAGGTGGGGTGAGCCTCGGCGGCCGGACCGTCACGGGCGAGGAGGCCCTCAGGCAGGCGCGCTCGGCGGGCGCGGAGGGCTGGGCGGCGGTCCTCGGTGCCGTGCTGGAGGGCGTGGCGTGGGCCCCGACCGACCTGCCGGACGCGGACTCCCCGACGGCGGTCGCCGAGGCTCTGAACGCGGCCCGAGGCGCGCGGGTGATGGTCCTGCCGGCCGAGGAGGTGGCCGCCGGCATCTCGCGCGCCGATCCCGAGGTCCTGCGCTCGACGGTGACCGCGCTGTGGGGGTTCCCCGACCGGGAGGTCGTCCCGGTGGTGGTGCTGAACGGCAGCGGCCATCCCGGGGTCGGCGAGGTCGCCGCCGAGCGCCTCGTCCCCGACGGCTTCCGCGTCGTGCTCTCGGAGAACGCCGCGCGCTTCGGCCAGGAGGTCACGACCATCGTGGTCCCCGACGAGGGGCTCCGCACCCTCGGCGAGCGTGTGCGAGACTCGCTGGGTGTGGGCGAGGTGCGGGTGGCCGGTCCGGCGTCCGGGATGGCGGACGTGACGGTGGTGGTCGGAGAGGACCTGACGCCGTGAGGACGGGGCGTGCCGGGCGGTAGGGAACTCGGCAGCCGGGAGCTCGCCGTCGCCGCGGCCCGCGCGGCCGCCGCGAAGCAGGCCGAGGACGTCGTGATCCTCGACGTCCGCGACCTCATCGTCATCACGGACGCCTTCGTGATCTGCAGCGGGACGACCGAGCGCCAGATCCGGACCATCGTCGAGGAGATCGAGAGGTCCCTCCGCCGCCTCGGCCATCGCCCCGTGCGGCGCGAGGGCGAGCACGAGGCCCGGTGGGTGCTCCTCGACTACGTGGACATCGTGGTGCACGTGTTCGCTCCGGAGGAGCGCGGGTACTACGAGCTCGAGCGCCTGTGGCGGGACGCCCCGCGCGTCGCCTGGGAGGAGCCGAGCGCGGTGGCCTCGGCCGAGTGACGGCTCGACCGGGCGGGCCCGGACCTATGCTGGATCCGTGAGGACCGGGTACGCCGATCTCCCCCTGCACCGGGGCCGCGCGCCGGCCTGGCTGATGGAGCGGATGATCCCGCTGGCGCGCGAGATCGCGCTCGCCGTCGTGGCGGAGGAGGGCCCGAGCGGCCTCCTGCGTCGGCTCTCGGACCCCTTCTGGTTCCAGGCCCTCGGCTGCGTGCTCGGGTTCGACTGGCACTCGAGCGGCCTGACGACGACGGTGTGCGGGGCGCTGAAGGCCGGGCTGCGGGGGCTGGAGCACGAGACCGGGCTCGTCGTCGCGGGCGGTAAGGGCGCGGCCTCGCGCCGGACCCCCGACGAGATCCGCCGCGCCTGCGAGCGGACGGGACAGGACGGTGAGCGCTTGGTGCTCGCCAGCCGCCTGTCGGCCAAGGTCGACTCCTCGGCGGTCCAGGACGGGTTCCAGGTCTACCAGCACACGTTCCTGTTCTCGACCGACGGGACCTGGGCCGTGGTGCAGCAGGGGATGAACGAGGCGACGGGGATGGCGAGGCGCTACCACTGGCTCACGCCGCCTCGGTTCGACGCCGACCCCCACGCCGCCGTGGCGGGGGCGGGTCGGGTGCCGGCGCTGAACCTGGTCGCGGGGGAGGCCGAGGGGAACCGCTCGGTCTCGGTGGCGCTCGCACGGGAGGGCCCGGGGCCGGTGCTCCGCGAGCTCGAGCGGATCCGCGTGCTGGAGGCCCCGCGGCGGCACGCCATCGCCCACGAGGACCTGCACCCCGAGCGGCTGCGGCGGGTGCTCCTCGCGGCGTACGAAGCCCAGCCGTCGGACTACACGTCGCTCCTCGCGGTGCCGGGTCTGGGCGCGAAGGGCCTGCGGGCGCTCGCGCTCGTCGCGGAGGTGGCCTACGGCGAGCCGGCCTCGATCCGCGATCCCTTCTCGTTCTCCTGGGCCCACGGCGGGAAGGACGGCCACCCGTACCCGGTGGACCGGGGGCTGTACGACGCGACGATCGAGTCGCTCCGGCGGGCCCTCGCGGAGGCTCGGGCGGGCCGGACCGAGAAGGTGGGCGCGCTCAAGCGCCTGGCCCGGCTGGAGAGCGCGCCGGCGGCGCCGGGCTGAGGGCCCGGTACAATCGGTTCCGCGACGGGCCCATAGCTCAGCTGGTAGAGCGCTTGGCTGGCAGCCAAGAGGTCAGGGGTTCGAGTCCCCTTGGGTCCACGACCCCCTTCGGGCTGGACGCACCGTCCGGGCTCCCCTGCTGAACCGCCAGAGCGCTCCCAACGTCGGATCGCATGGTCTCCGCTCATCGCCGCGGGGGGTTCGCCATCGCGACGGCTCTCGGCGTGTACGCGATCTCCGTGGCGCTCGTGGTGTTCGGTTGGCTGGAGAACCCTCGCACGTGGTCCTTCGGCTGGAACTCCTGGCTGCATCGGAACCTCCCGTTCGTCCTCAACTGCCAGGACGGCTGGAGCACCGCGGCCAAGCTGGTGCCCCTCGCGCTCCTCGGCGCCGGTGCCGGCGTCGTGTCGTTCGTTCCCCGACGAAGGCGCGTGCGCTCTGGTGGGTTGCGGCGCCCCTCGCGCTCGCGATCGTGGTCGTCGAGGCGCTGACGTGGCCTGAATGTCATGAAGAGTGGGCTCCCGGGCGGGACCCTC
>SIRV01000308.1 GCA_004366195.1 Actinomycetota bacterium | reverse complement strand
GGGAACCCCCCGATCAGTCGCGCCGGGGCGGGCGGATCCCGCGGAACTCCCAGTCCCCGCCGAGGGCCGTGGACACGACCTCCTCGGAGGCGCTCGGCTGGGCGCCGACGTCCTCTCGGATCGGCACGTCGCCCTCGACGACGTGGTTCCGGAGCACGCCGAGCCCCTCCACCTCGACCTCCACGACGTCCCCGGGCTCCACCGGGCGGGAGTTGGCGGGGGTGCCGGTGAGGACGACGTCGCCGGGCTCGAGGGTGATCGTGCGCGCGAGGTCGGCGACGAGGTAGGCGACGTCCCAGATCATCTCGTCCGTGGTCCCGTCCTGGCGGAGCTCGCCGTTCACGTAGGTGCGGATCCGCTTGCCCCTCGGGTCCCAGTCGTCGACGAGGCCCGGTCCGAGGGGGCAGAGGGTGTCCGAGCCCTTCACCCGCAGCATGGACCCCGCGTCGGTGTCCCGGAAGTCGTGCAGGCCGAAGTCGTTGGCGATCGTGTAGCCCGCGATGTACGCGGGGGCCTCCTCGGGAGCGACCCCCTTGCAGGTGGTCCCGATGACGGCCGCGATCTCGCCCTCGTAGTTCAGGTACCGGCACCGGGGGGGTCGGACGACGGCGCCGCCGTGGGCGTTCAGGGAGCTGACCGGCTTGTGGAAGTACGTCGGGGCCGGGCCGAGCCTCGCCCCGAACTCCTCGACGCGGGAGCGGTAGTTCAGGTGGACGCAGAGGATCTTCGTCGGGCGGCAGGGGGGAAGGTGCTCCGCCTCGTCGGCCCGCACCCGCCGCCCGTCGGTCGAGACGAGGAGGTCGCCCTCGCGCACGACGGTGGTGGGCAGGCCGTCGAGCAGGATCCGGCGGGTCTCCACGGAGCGCAGGGTACTATGCGGCGCATGGCCGAGCTGAAGGGATTCCTGCCGCCGTTCTCTCCCCAGGGTCGGACCCAGATCGTGCCGGGGCCGCCGTGGCACTACTCGGGTGACCTGCTGACGATCGAGTACCGGACCGCGCCCGGCGCCGTCGCCCGCTGGCTCCCCGAGCCGCTGGAGCCGGCCGCGGAGGATCCGGACGCCGTGGCCTGCATCTTCGCCGACTGGCAGTCGTGCTCGGACTCGTTCGAGGAGCTCCTCGACCCGGTGCGGTCGCAGTACAAGGAGTGCTTCCTCGTGGTCCGCTGCCGGTACCGGGGCGAGACCTACTCCCGCTGCGTGGCGATCTGGGTGGACAAGGACTTCGCCCTGGCCCGGGGTTGGCACCAGGGGTACCCGAAGAAGCTCGGCTCGATCTGGATCACGAGACCGGTCGCCCACGGCAGGGCCGGGCCCCGGCTCGCCCCGGGTGGGCGCTTCGGGGCCTCGGTGGCGGTCCACGACCGGCGCATCATCGAGGCTCGCTTCACCATCACCGCTCCCTCGGAGACGGCGGGCTTCGTCAACGCCCACCCCATGCTCCACCACCGCGTCTTCCCCTCCATCGAGCCCGGCGCCCCGGCGTCCCTGCGCGAGCTCGTGACGATGCGGAGCACGGACTGGGACCTCGGCCCCGCCTGGACGGGGGAGGCCGAACTGGACTTCTTCCCGTCGCCCGTCGAGGAGCTCGAGCTCCTCGCCCCGCACGAGATCATCGCCGGCTACTGGCGGAGCGTCGGCGCCACCTGGACCGGCGGCACGCGCCTCGAGGGCTGAAGGGGTCGCACCTGCAGCGGACCGACCCGGCGGCTTGCCGTCCCCCAGGTCACGATGGGGTTGCCCCGGATCCCTGGCGAGCCGATGGGACGAGGGTCCCCCCGGAGGCGGGACCTTCGGGCATCCCCGCGGGCGGCCCGGCTCCGCTACGGTTCCCGAGAGTCTCCTATAGCGGCAGGCTCAACGTTTATCGCGCGGATGAGGGACCGCCGGAGCGGAGGAGGGGTGGATGCCATGAAGCGGAGCGTGATCGCGGCGGTGGCCGTCGTGGCGCTCGTGCTCGGGGCCGTCGTCGGGGTGGTGGCGGCCCGCGTCGGGCAGGGCGCGGCGACCGCGGGTGCCCTGGCCGATGTCGCGGAGGCGCGCGGGCTCACCGGCGAGGAGGCGGAGGCGGCGCTGAAGACCTTCGTCCCGCCCGGTGAGTACGACGAGTACTACATCTTCAGCTCGGGCGGGCACTCGGGCCAGGTCCTCGTCTGGGGGGTCCCCTCCATGCGCCTCCTCAAGGAGATCCCGGTGTTCACGCCCGACGCGTGGCAGGGGTACGGCTACGGGACGGACCAGGGCCTCCAGGTGCTGGAGGCCGGGTCGGACCCGGCGAAGAACGCGACCCCCGTCCGGTGGGGCGACACCCACCACCCGGCCCTGTCGGAGACGGAGGGCGACTACGACGGCCGGTGGCTCTACATCAACGACCGGGCGAACGGTCGGATCGCCATGATCGATCTGCAGGACTTCAAGACCAAGCAGATCGTGGACATCCCCAACAGCTCGACCTCCCACGGCGGGGTGTTCGTCACGCCGAACACGGAGTACGCGCACATCTCCTCGATGACGCCGATGCCGTGGACCGAGGACGGGTACGCCGACCTGAAGGACTACGAGGACGCGTACCGCGGTGTGTCGTCGTGGCTCGCGATCGACCAGGAGACCGGCCGGATCGACCTCGAGCGGAGCTTCCAGATCGAGCTGCCGCCGTACACGCAGGACCTCGCGGACGCCGGGAAGCTCACGAGCTACGGCTGGGGGTTCATCAACTCGTACAACACCGAGATGGCCGTGGGCGGCGACGCCGAGGGGGGCGAGCCGATCGAGACCGGCGCCATCGCCAACGACTACGACTTCCTCCACATCATCAACTGGAAGAAGGCCGAGGAGGTCGTCGCGGAGGGGAACTACGTCGAGCGGAACGGCATGCGCGTCATCCCCCTCGACGTGGCCATCGAGGAGGGGATCCTGTACTTCGCCCCGGAGCCGCGGAACCCGCACGGGGTGGACGTCTCGCCGACCGGGGACTACATCGTGGTGGCCGGCAAGCTCGACCCGAACGCGACGGTCTACGACTTCGAGCTGATCCAGCGGGCCATCGAGAACGAGGACTTCCAGGGGACCGACCCCTACGGCGTGCCGATCCTCAACTTCGACTCCGTGGTGGCCGGCCAGGTGGAGCTCGGCGTCGGGCCGCTCCACACGCAGTTCGACGACGAGGGCCACGCCTACACCTCGCTGTTCGTGGACAGCGCGATCGCCGAGTGGACGCTGGGGCCCAAGGCCGGGGTGCCGGAGGGCGAGGCCTTCAAGCTCGTCGACAAGATCCCCGTCCACTACAACATCGGCCACCTGGTCACGGCGGAGGGCGACACCGTGGCGCCGGACGGGCGGTACATGGTCGCGCTGAACAAGTGGTCGATCGACCGGTACCCGCTCGTCGGCACGCTGAAGCCCCAGAACTTCCAGCTCATCGACCTCGAGAGCGACCCGCTGCGGATCCTCGCGGAGGTTCCGGTGCCGAACGCGGAGCCCCACTACGTCCAGATGATCAAGGCGGATAAGCTCGTCCATCGGATCGAGGTCTACGAGCCGGGCACCGATCCGCTCACCATGACGACCTCGGAGTTCGCCACGCTCTCGCCGGACGACGCGCGGGTGGAGCGGCACGGGAACGTCGTGGACGTGTACATGACGGCGATGCGGAGCCACTTCACGCCGGACATCGTCCGGGTCCGGGAGGGCGACACCGTGAACCTGCACATCACGAACATCGAGACGACCCCCGACGCCACGCACGGGTTCGCGATCCCGCAGTACAACGTCGAAGCGAGCCTGGATCCGGGCGAGGTCGTGAACATCACGTTCGAGGCGACCAAGACGGGGTCGTTCGCCTTCTACTGCAGCGAGTTCTGCTCCGCGCTCCATCTGGAGATGCGGGGCTGGCTGCTCGTCGAGCCGAAGTGAGGACGGAGGAGGAAGGAGCCGAGCACATGGGACGGAAGCGGTGGTTGATCGCCGGCGCGATCGCGGCGACCCTGGCCCTCGCGGCCTGCGGCGGCGGGGGGGAGGGGGGTGGTGGGGCGGACG
>SIRV01000307.1 GCA_004366195.1 Actinomycetota bacterium | reverse complement strand
CCCGCTGCTCCGGCTGCAGAAGGAGATGCAGCGGGCGGAGCTCGACCTCGCCCTGGAGGTCGCCTCGGGCGAGGAGCTCGTGCTCGCCGACGGCCCGTGGCGCTCGCAGCGACCCACGCCGGCCCCGGTGGTCGGCGTGGTGAAGCGGTGGTCCCGGGAGTACCTCGAGCCCCGGTACGAGGCGCTCGTGGCGGCCCTCGGACCGGGGGAGCGCACGCCCCTGTTCGCCCTCGCCGAGCCCGACGCGGACTTCGAGCGGTACGCCTGGTACGTGCGGCTCGTGCCGCTCCGTCCGGTCTGGCACGATCGGGCGGGGGTCGTGCGCTGCGAGACGCGGGCGGGGATCGGCCTGGAGCGGGCGGTGGAGGTCGCCGATCGCGTGAGCGCGCTGCTGCCGTCCTTCGCCGGACGACCCTCCGACCCGCGGGCGCCGCAGAACCTGGCCCCGGTCGGCGCGCTCGAGGCCTGGCTGCAGCACCGGCTGGGCCACCGGGGGCTCATCCGGCGGGCGCTCACCGCGTGGCTCCTCGAGCAGGGGGGATGAGGATGGGATCCGAGCAGGTCGGGATGGTGCTCGGCACGGAGGACGCGACGCCCCTCACCTTCTGGGTGGGGGTGGCGCCGGACGCGTACCTGCAGCTGGACGACACCGTGCTCGTCGAGACCCCGGTGCCCGGACGGGAGCCCGTCCGCATCACCGGCATCGTCCAGGACGTGCGGGCGCGCCACGAGGGCGCGTCCTTCGACACGGATGTGTTCCTGGTGGAGCGGGGGGTGCTCCCGGTCGACACGGCCGTCGCGGCGCAGGTGGTGGCCACCCGCTTCGAGCCGGAGATCTTCGTGCCGCCCATGCCGGGCCTGCCCGCGTACCGGGCCCGGGGCGCCGACCGGGACGAGGCCCTGTACTTCGACCGCATCGAGCGCCGGTTGCCGGCCGGCCTCACCCGGGACGGCGAGCCCGTCTTCCTCGACCTCGACTTCCTGGACGGCTCGCGCGGGGCGCACGTGAACATCAGCGGGGTCTCCGGCGTCGCCACGAAGACCACCTACGCCCTGTTCCTCCTGTACGCGCTGTTCCACTCGGAGGCGCTCGGGGCCTACCGGGCGAACACGAAGGCCATCGTGTTCAACGTGAAGGGCGAGGACCTGATGTGGCTCGACACCCCGAACGCCCGGCTCACCGACGAGGCGCGGGAGGACTACGAGCGCCTCGGGCTCCCCGCCGGGGCCTTCGAGAGCGTCGGGCTGTGGGCGCCGGTGCGGCCGGACGCCGGCGGGCAGGCCATCCCCCAGGTCGAGGGGCGATCGGAGGGCGTGACCGCCTACTACTGGACGGTGCGCGAGTTCGTCCGCGACAAGCTCCTCCGGTTCTGCTTCGCCGAGGCCGAGGACGAGCGCTCCCAGATCGCCGACCTCGTGGCCCGGGTGGAGTCGGCCCTCGACCGCGCCTGCGAGGACGACCCCGACCACGACGCCACCGTCCTCGTCGACGGCCGCGTGGTCGCGAGCTTCGACGAGCTCTGCGAGCTCATCGCCGCCGAGGTGGACGTGGACGGCTCGCCGTGGCGCGGGCGGGTCTCCGACGCCACGGTCTCGGCCTTCCTGCGGCGTCTCGACGCGGCGCGGTTCCGCATGGGGCACCTGATCCGCGGTCGCGACGCCGAGCACCCCGAGCGGCACCGGATCGACTTCGGCGCCGCCCAGGTCACGGTGGTCGACATCCACAACCTCCACGACCGGGCCAAGCGCTTCGTGACCGGCGTCGTGATCAAGCGGCTGTTCGAGCACAAGGAGCGGATGGGGCGGCGGGAGCCCCTCGCCTTCCTGGTCCTCGACGAGCTGAACCGCTACGCCCCGCGCGAGGGCTGGAGCCCGATCAAGGAGGTGCTGCTCGACGTCGCCGAGCGGGGTCGTTCGCTCGGGATGATCCTGGTCGGCGCCGAGCAGACCGCCTCGGAGGTGGAGCGGCGGGTCATCGCCAACAGCGCCTTCCGGGTCGTCGGCCGCCTCGACACCGCCGAGGCCCAGCGGAGCGAGTACGGGTTCCTGCCGGCCGTCACGCGACAGCGGGCGGCGATCCTGAAGCCCGGATCGATGATCCTCCAGCAGCCGCACATCCCCGTCCCCATCCAGATCCGGTTCCCCTTCCCGTCGTGGGCGACCCGGGCCGACGAGGCGGCGACGGCCGGCGGGGACGTGTTCGAGCGGTTCCGGGGGGACTGACGTGCGGTTCCTGCACACCGCCGACTGGCACGTGGGGCGGCAGATCCGCGGGCGCTCCCGGGCGGAGGAGTTCCGCGCGGCCCTGGGGGAGGTCGTCGGCATCGCCGTCCAGGAGGGCGTCGACGCGGTGCTGGTCGCCGGGGACGTGTACGAGCACGCGGCGCCCACCCCGGAGGCGGACGCCCTCGTCTTCGAGGCCTTCCTCCGGCTGCACGAGGCCGGCGTCGCCGTCGTCGCGATCCCCGGGAACCACGACTCGGCCGCCCGGTTCGAGGCCTTCGCCGGGCTCCTGCGGTCGGTGGGGGTCCGCGTCGTGCCGCGGGTGCGGCCCCCCGCCGAGGGCGGGATCGTGGAGGTGCCCTCGCGCTCGGGGGACGAGGTGGCGGAGGTGGCGTGCGTGCCCTTCGTCCCCGAGCGCCGGTTCGGCGACGCGGCGGCCCTGTTCGAGGGCAGCGAGCGCTGGTTCCAGGCCTACGCCCAGGGCATGGGGGACCTGCTCGAGGCGCTCGCGGCCGGGTTCACGCCGGGGCGCGCGCACGTCGTGCTCGCGCATCTGTTCACCGACGGGGCCCTCGTCACCCCCGGCGGCGGCGAGCGCGAGCTCACGATCGGGATGGCCTACGCGGTGCCGCCCTCGCGCCTGCCGGGGACGGTGTCGTACCTCGCGCTCGGCCACGTCCACCTCCCGCAGGACGTGCGGGGCTCGCCGGCCCCGGCTCGGTACGCGGGCTCGCTCCTGCAGCTCGACTTCGGCGAGGCGGGGCAGCGCAAGTCCGTGACGATCGTGGACGTCGCGCCGGGCACGCCGGCGAAGGTGCGCGAGGTGCCCCTCACCGCCGGTCGGCCCCTCGCCGACGTGCGGGGGACGCTGGACGCGGTGATCGCCCGCGGGCGGGAGCTCGGCGACGCGTACATCCGCGCCTTCGTGGAGACCGACGGTCCGGTCCCCGGCATCGCCGACCGGGTCCGCGAGGAGCTCCCCAACGCCCTCGACGTGCACCTGGTGTACGAGCGGCCGGAGCGCCCGGACGGGGGCCGGGAGCCCGTCGGCTCGCTCCACCCCCGGGACCGGTTCGTCGCCTACCACCGCCACCACCACGGAGCCGACCCGCCTGCCGAGCTGATGGCCGCCTTCGACGAGGTCCTCGCCCTCGAGCTGGAGGAGGGCTGAGGTGCGTCCGATCTCCCTGCGGCTGAAGGGCTTCACGGCCTTCCGGGACGAGCAGGAGATCGCCTTCGACGGCCTCGACCTGTTCGCGATCGCGGGACCGACCGGCTCGGGCAAGTCCTCGATCCTCGACGCGATGACCTACGCGCTGTTCGGCTACGTCGAGCGCGTCGGAAGGCAGGTCGGCCAGCTCATCAGCCAGGGGCAGCCGCGGATGACGGTCACCCTCGAGTTCGCGGTGGATGCCGAGCGCTACCGGGTGACGCGCTCGACCCCGGCCTCGCGAGGGGCGACGAGGGTGCTGCTCGAGCGGTGCGTGGACGGGGAGTGGGTGCAGGCCGGCGAGGGGGCCGACCGGGTGCGCGAGGCCGACGCGCTGATCCGCTCGGCGATCGGCCTCGACTACCAGGCCTTCACGCGCTCGGTGTTGCTGCCCCAAGGCCGGTTCGCCGAGTTCCTGGTGGGGGATGCGGCGGAGCGCCGACGCATCCTCACCGAACTCCTCGGCCTCGAGCTCTTCGAGCGCCTGGCCCGCCGCGCCGGGGAGCTGCGGCGGGAGGCCGAGGCCCGGGTGGCCGCCATGGAGCGGGTGATCGAGGACGAGTACGCGGGGGTGACCCCGGAGGCCGTCGCCCAGGCCGAGGCGATGGCGCGGGAGGCGGAGGAGCGGGCGCGGACACTCGCCGGGGCCGAGGCGCGGGTCCGCGAGGTGGCGGC
>SIRV01000306.1 GCA_004366195.1 Actinomycetota bacterium | reverse complement strand
TCGCCGGAGGAGCTCGAGCGGGTGCTCGGGGCGCTCGAGATCGCGCACTTCCCGCCCGGAGCGATCATCCTGGAGGAGGCCGGCGAGCCCTCCTCGCACCTGTACATCGTGCGCAAGGGCGTCGTCGAGATCCTGGACGACGGGGTCGTCATCGACGAGCTCGGCGAGGGCGAGGTCTTCGGGATGTGGTCGCTCCTCGGCAACATCGCGCCGACCGCGACGGTGCGGGCCCGGGAGGACACGCTCTGCTACCTGATCGGCGGGGAGGTGGCTCGGGAGATCCTCTCCACCCGTGCGGGGGCCGCCTTCGTGGTCGGCAGCTTCCGACGGCGGGAGGCGCGCATCCGGGAGGTCCTGGAGCGGACGCCGCCGACGGTCGGCCTGCGTCCCGTCGGCTCGCTCCTCCGACGACCGCCGATCGCCTGCGACCCCGACACCCCGGTGGCCGAGGCCGCGGCCCTCATGGCGCGGGAACGCGTCTCGAGCCTCCTCGTGCGGAGGCCCGACGGCCGGTACGGCATCCTCACCGACCGCGACCTCCGGGCCCGGGTGGTGGCGGAGCGACGGAGCCTCGACACACCGGTCGCCGAGGTGATGACCCCGCACGCGCGCACCGTGCCCGCCGACGCCATGATCGGCGAGGTCCTGCTCGCGATGATCGAGCACGGCGTCCACCACCTCCCCGTCGTGGACCGCGCCGGGACCGTCCTCGGCGTCGTCACCGACACCGACCTCATGGGCATCGGCCGGGAGACCCCCTTCGCCCTGAAGAGCGCCCTCGAGCGCGCTCCCGACGACGACGCCGTGGCGACCGAGCTCCACCGCCTGCCCGACGTGGTGGCCGCGCTCGTCGAGGTCGGCACCGACCCCGTGCACGTGGGGCACGTGGTGGCCTTCGCCGTCGACGCGGCGACCCGTCGCCTGCTGGAGCTCGCCCTCGCCGACCTCGGCGAGCCCCCGGCGCCCTGGGCGTGGCTGGCCCTCGGGAGCGCGGCCCGCCAGGAGCAGGCGATCCGCACCGATCAGGACCACGCGCTCGCCGTCGAGGCCGAACCGGGCGCGTTCGCCGAGCTGGCCGCCCGGGTCGTCGCGGGCCTCGAGGCCGGCGGGATCCCCCGCTGCAACGCCGGCGTGATGGCGAGCGACCCGCGGCTCCGCCTCGCCCTCGAGGACTGGGTCCAGCGCTACGAGGTCTGGATGGCGCAGGGTGGCCCGACCGGCAGCGAGCAGCTCTCGATCATCGGCGACCACCGCCAGGTGGCCGGGCCGCTCGAGGCGGAGCCGGTCCTGGACGCGATCCTCGCCCGGGCCCCCGAGCACCCGGCGTTCGTCCGCCAGCTCGCGCGCCGGGCCCTCGACGAGCGTCCACCCCTCGGCTTCGTCCGCGACCTCCAGGTCGAGCCGCGAGGGGAGCACGCCGGCCGGATCGACCTCAAGCACCGGGGCATCGTGATCGTGAGCAACCTGGCTCGGGCGTACGCGGCCCGCTGCGGCGCCACGGCCAAGCGCACCCTCGACCGGCTCCGCGCGGCGGAGGCCTGCGGAGCGATCGACGCCGAGACCCGGGCCGACCTGGAGGAGGCGTTCCGGTTCCTGTGGGGGGTACGGCTCCGCCACCAGGTCGAGCAGCACCGGGCCGGCGCCGAGCCCGACGACTTCGTCGACCCCCACGAGCTCGGCTCGGTCACCCGGCGCGGCTTGAAGGAGGCCTTCCGCGTCGTGCATCGGGCCCAGCGGGCCCTCGCGCTCGAGCTCGGGCTCTGAACGGTCGAGGCTCCGGCCGACCGCGGGGCCCGGTCAGACCTCCGAGAAGTACACGTTCTTGACCTCCGTGTACAGGTGCACCGCGTGCATCCCCATCTCGCGGCCGATGCCGCTCCGCTTGAAGCCGCCGAAGGGAGCCTCGGTGTGGACGCTGCTCGAGGAGTTCACGGAGAGCACGCCGGTGCGGATGGCCTTCGCCACGCGGATCGCGCGACCGAGGTTCTGGGTCCAGATCGAGCCCGACAGGCCGTAGACCGTGTCGTTGGCCAGGCGGATGACCTCCTCCTCGGTGTCGAAGGGGATCATGCAGGCCACCGGCCCGAAGATCTCCTCCTGCGCCACCCGCCACCGGTTGTCGACGTCGGCGAGGACCGCCGGGCGCAGGAAGAACCCCGGCCGATCCGGCACCTCGCCGCCGACCACCTTCCGCGCGCCCTCCTCGAGTCCGATCGCGATGTAGTCGAGGGAGGTCTTCCGCTGCCCCTCGGAGATCAGCGGCCCCATCTCGGTCCCCTCGTCGAGCGGGTCGCCCACCGCGATCTTCGCCGTGCGCTGCGCGAACCGCTCCACGAACTCGTCGTAGATCGGGCGCTGCACGAAGGCGCGCGAGCGCGCGCAGCAGTCCTGGCCGGCGTTGTCGAAGACCGACCAGACCGAGCTCTCCACGCAGACGTCGAGGTCCGCGTCGGCGAAGACCACGTTCGCCGACTTGCCCCCGAGCTCGAGCGAGACCCGGGCGATGTTCTCGGCCGCCGCCCGCATCACCTGGGTCCCCACCTCGGTGGAGCCCGTGAAGCTGATCTTCGCCACGCGGGGGTCCGAGATCAGCGCGCCGGCCACCGTGGAGCCCGGACCGGGGAGCACGCTCAGGGTCCCCTCCGCCAGCCCGACCCCGGTG
>SIRV01000305.1 GCA_004366195.1 Actinomycetota bacterium | reverse complement strand
GAACGCCGTAGCCGGGCTCGGTGGGCGGCGTGGGGGTCGGCGCCCCCGGCCCGAGGTCGACGGGGCCCGAGCGCCGCCCGCCGAGGAACTCCACGTTGCGGATCTGGGGCGGGAGGTCGCCGGGGACGGCCTCGATGCCGCCCTGCGGCTGCTGCTCGCCCTCGGTCCCGGCTCCCTCGGCGCCGCGGGAGACCTCGGGCAGGAGGTAGCTGCCGGGGACCGCGAGGGGACTCGACCGCCCCGGTGTCGGCTCGAAGGGGAGCCATCCGTAGCCGGGGAAGAGCACCTCCACCCAGCTGTGCGCGTCGTCCGTGCTCACGGTGAAGCTCGGAGGGTTGAGGTCCCCGGCTCGGTAGCCGACCGCCACCCGCGCGGGGTAGCCGAGGGCTCGCACGAGCACGGCCATGGCCGTCGAGAACTGCTGGCAGAAGCCGGTCTTCGTCTCGGTGAGGAACCGCACGATGGCGCGCGCATCGGCGACGGGGCGGACGTCCTGCGAGTACGTGAAGTCGGGCTCGAGCAGCCGGCGTTGGATGGCCAGCACCTGTCGGTAGGGGGTGGGCTCGTCGCGCGTCCAGGCCCGCGCGAGCTCGGCGACCTCGCTCGGGAGGTCGGCCGGCAGGAACGTGTACCGGCCGTAGGCCGTGGGCTCCTCGAATCGGACGGCGTCGAGCTCCTCGGGCGTGGGGAGGATCCGACGCGAGAGCGCGACGTAGCGATCGCCCGCCTCGAGGGGCTCCGGGGCCTGCACCACGCCGAGGTCGGGGTCGAAGCGGACGCGCGCGTCGCCCAGGTCGACGATCTCCGGCGGGTAGGCGAGCGGCACGTACCGGTCGCCGAGGTCCTCCAGGACCTCGAAGGTCTGACGGAGCGGCGCCGCGTCCTCGGGTCCCAGGGTCGGGAGGCGAGCCGGGCTCGGGTAGGTCGGCGCATCGTGCAGGCCGGGGTCGCTCATCCTCCAGGTGGCGCCGTCGAAGACGTCGAGCGCCACCGCGCGCCAGTAGGCCGCCGTCTCGCCCGTGGTGGTGACGCGGAACAGGGGGACCGGGTCGTCCCGCGAGAGCGAGGCGTGGATCGAGACGAAGGGGTCGAGGCGCACGGCCCCCCCGCCGGCGGCCGCGAGGTCCACGATCGGCTCGGAGCGGAAGCCCGGCAGCAGGCCCGGCACGAGGAGGGCGGCGAGCAGTGCCGCCAACCCCGCCCGCCGGATCCCGCGAGCGGCCGCCGAGCGCGCGAGGGCGGTCCCACCGGGTCCGGACCAGACCGGCCCGAAATGGCGGATCCGCCGCAGCCCATCGGCGAGGACGACCGCGAGGGCGGCGACGACGAGGAGCGCCGCGTACCCCGGTCGCACGCCGTCCTCGAGGACGAGGTCGGCGAAGGCGACGAGCGCGACCGGCGGCACGAGGGCGAGCATCGGGCTCCCGGCGCGCGCGGCGAGCGTGTACGCGGAGGAGCACGCCGCCCAGATCGCGGTGACGGCCGCCATCAGGAGCGGCGGCAGGGGCGGGGCGGGGGAGACCTGGGTGCGGCTCTGCTGACCGACGACGGCGAGGGATCGTTCGATCGCGCGGAGCGTGCGCACCGAGGGGAGCCCGTGCCACGCGGTCTGGGGGAACACCAGCCAGGTCAGGACGAGGAGCAGCCCGAGCCCGCTGGCGATGGTGGCGACGAGGAGGCCGCGGCGCGCGGTCGCCCATCCGACCGCCACGGCGAGCAGGCCGGCGAGGAGGAGGCGGGCGGTGGGCGCGCGGCCCACGAACACCCGCCCGAAGGCGAGCGCGGTGGCGGCGGCGAGCGCCCCGACCCCGGCCGCCGGGCCTAGCCGGTCGAGGCGAGCGGACGCGTCTTCGGCGCGTGCCATCGCTCGGCCAACCTCCCGGATGGGGGAACGACGACGACCTCCCATCCCGACCTGGCGAGCGATCGCGCCGCGGCCGTGGCGCGGCCCTCGAGCTCGGCTCGGTGGGGGGACGGGAGGCGATCGGGGTCGGCGGGGTGCACGAGCACGGCGGCCTTGGGACCGAAGAGCGATCCCACCTGCGTGAGCGCCGCCAGCTCGGCGGGTTGCAGGGTCGCCGTCACAGCGACCAGGGTTGTGTCGGCGGCCGCCGCGAGACGCAGACGGGCGAGGCCGGCGGACAGGGAGCGCGACGGGTGGTGGCCGACGCCGGCGAGCGTGTCGAGCAGGAGCTCCTCGGTGACCCGACGCGGCGGGAGCTGCCCCGTCGCGAGCTTCAGGGTGAAGCCGTACCGGAGCAGCAGGACGCCGACGGAGGCCGCCGCGGAGACGGCCCTCTCGAAGGCGGGCGCGTGGGCGCGGCCCAGCGCGACCTCCCGGGTGTCGAGGTACAGCACGGCGGTCGAGCGCCGCGAGGACTCGTCCTGGCGGATCATGAGCTCGCCGGTCCGGGCGACGCTCGGCCAGTGGATCCGCCGCAGGTCGTCCCCCACCACGTAGGGGCGCATGGTGTAGAACTCATCGCCGGAGCGGAACAGGTGTCGCGCGGTCGCGAGCCCGGCCGTCATCCCGAAGGGCGCGTCGGGGCCGCCGGCGAGGTCCTCCACCTCCGGGGTCACGACCAGCTCCTCGCGCTCGTCCAGCTCCACCCGCACCCGTGCGAGGGCGAACGGGTCGGTCAGCTGCAGGGAGACGGGCCCCAGGACGTACCTGCCCCGCCGCTGCGGCACGAGCGTGTACGAAGCGCGTTGCGTGTCGTGGGCGGGCAGGCCGGCCAGGACGAGCCGGGCGGGCCGCCCCAGCGCCTGGGGCAGACGGTCCTCGACGAGCACGAAGGGCGCCGCGACGGGGGAGAGGTTCTCCACCAGGAGCTCCACGCTCACCCGCTGAGCGGGGCGCACCCGGGCGTCCGAGAGCCGCCGCCGGACCCGGAGCCGCAGGCGGCCCCAGCCGGCGAGGGCGGCGGCCGCGAGGGGCAGGACCACGAGGGCGACCGCGAGCATGTGGACGGTGGGCGAGCCGGTGGCGCGGGCGACCAACCACAGACCGAGGCCCGCGGCGAGGACGAGGGCGCCGCGACCCGTCGGCACCTCAGCCTCCCGCGACGGGGACCGGGACCTCCCGCAGGAGCTCCTCGAGGACCATGCGCGAGGTCTTCCCGGCCATGACGGCGTCGGCCGTGCAGATCACCCGGTGCGAGAGGACCGGCACCGCGAGCCCCTTCGCGTCGTCGGGGATCACGAAGTCGCGGCCGTCGGCGGCGGCGAGCGCCCTCGCCGCTCGGAGCAGCATGATCGAGGCGCGGGGGCTCGCGCCGAGATACAGGTCGGCGTGCCGACGGGTGGCCTCCACGAGGTCCACGATGTAGCGGCGCACGTCGCCCGAGACGTGGACCTCGCGCGCCCGCTCGATCATCGCGCGCACCTCGGTGGCGTCGGTCACGGGGCCGATGTCGGCCAGGGTCGAGCGGACCCCGTGGGTGGTGAGGATCTCGACCTCGGTCTCCGGCGACGGGTAGCCGATCGACAGCCGCATCATGAACCGGTCGAGCTGCGCCTCGGGCAGCGGGTAGGTGCCCTCGTGCTCGATCGGGTTCTGGGTGGCGATCACCATGAACGGCACGGCGAGCTGGTAGGTCTCGGTGTCGATGGTGACCTGGCGCTCCTCCATGCACTCGAGCAGCGCGGACTGGGTCTTCGGGCTGGCGCGGTTGATCTCATCGCCGAGCACGATGTTGGCGAAGATGGCGCCGGGCTTGAACTCGAAGTCCCCGCGCTCCTGGTTGAAGACGTTCACGCCGGTGATGTCGGTCGGCAGGAGGTCCGGCGTGAACTGGATCCGCCGGAACGAGCAGTCGATGGAGCGCGCGATGGCCTTGGCCAGCATGGTCTTGCCGACCCCCGGCACATCCTCGATGAGGATGTGGCCCTCCGCGATGAGCGCTGCGAGGGCGAGGCGGATCTCGCGGTGCTTGCCCTGGACGACGCGCTCGACGTTCTCCTCGATGGCGCGGAACCGCTCCGCGAAACGATCCCGGTCCAGGACCGGTTCGGATGCCTGCACGCCGCCTCCCACCTCCGGTTCCGCCCGCAGCAACCCATCTTATCCGGGCGGCCGAGAACCGTGGCTCGTCCACGCGGCGCCCGCCCCGCACGCTCGGCGGTTCGACCGGATGGGCCCCGTCAGCGGTTCCCGACCGAGGTGCCGGGGCGATCGAGGGGGAGGGATGAAGGCGACGGCCCCACGCCGATGAGCTGCTGGACGCCCCGCGCGGCCCCTTTTTCGCTTTCCAGGCGTCCGACTCGGGCTGGGTACCGCCGCCTTCGGGCGGATTGAACAACCCCCAGGGGCTCCAATCAAGCACCCGCGGGGAGGAAGCGCTCGTGCGCTAGACTCGCTGCGTCCGGCATGGGAAGAGCGCTCGTGCTCAACGCGTCGCACCAGCCTCTCGCGGTCGTCTCGGCGCGGAGGGCGGTGGTGCTCGTCCTCAAGGACAAGGCGGAGGTCCTCGCCACCAACGGGATGGTCTTCCGGTCCGAGCGGACGGCGGTCGAGGCGCCCTCCGTGGTTCGGCTCCGCTACTTCGTCCACGTGCCCTACCGAGCGCAGGCGCCGCTGACGCGGCGTGCCGTGTTCGCGCGCGACGGGTGGACGTGCCAGTACTGCGGCGCCCCGGCCGAGAACCTCGACCACGTGATCCCGCGGTCCAAGGGCGGGGAGCACACGTGGGAGAACGTGGTCGCCGCCTGCCGGCGCTGCAACTCGAAGAAGGAGAACCGCCGGCCCGAGGATGCCGGCCTCCGGCTGGCTCGTCGTCCCACGGCTCCTCCCGACGGCTTCCTCCTCTCGCTCGGTCGGCTCGAGCCGGAGTGGGAGCCGTTCCTCACGCGTTCCAGCTGATCCCGGCCTGACGGGCGGTCGCGGCCGCCGGGTCCCTCCCGGCTTCGAACGGGTCACAGGACCGAACCCTCGTTCACGGTTCTTCACCCAAGTTCACTGTGTCCCCTTGACACGGTGGAGGATATGTGGAGGATACGTGGCACGTAGTGGAGGAGAAGGGGAGGAGGCGTGGCCGAACTGCTCGGCACGCACCGGTACCAGCTCGACCCGAAGGGGCGCGTCAGCCTGCCCGCCAGGTTCCGTGAGGCCTTCGCCGACGGCGCCGTGCTCACGCTGGGGCAGGACGGCTGCCTCTTCTGCTTCCCCAGGGCCGAATGGGAGGCGCGGAGCGAGGAGGTGCGCCGCCTCCCCCTCTCCGACCCACAGGGGCGCGCGTACGCGCGGGTGTTCTTCGGGAAGGCGGAGGCCGTGGAGCTGGACGCGCAGGGCCGATTGCTGATCCCGCAACGGCTGCGGGCGGAGGTCGGCATCGGCCGCGAGGTCGTCGTCCTCGGCGTGATGGATCGGATGGAGATCTGGGACCGCGACGCGCACGAGCGCTACGAGCAGACGCACGGCGGCGCCTACCTCGCCGGGACGCTGCAGCCGGGCTCGCGCTGAGGGCGGTCGATCGGAGGGTCGGGTCGTGAGGGGTCCGCTCGAACGTGAGGTGCGCGAGAGCCTCGTCCTGCTCGCCGTGGTCGCCGTGGCGATCCTCGCCTGCCTGGTCGTCGCGGCGGCGATCCGAGGGTGACGCCGTGGCCCGGGTGCCCCACGAGCCGGTCATGGCGGCCGAGGTGATGGAGCTGCTCGCCGGGCGGCGGCTCGTCCTGGACCTCACCCTGGGGGCGGGCGGCCACGCCGAGGCCCTGCTCGAGGCCGGGGTCGAGCGCGTGGTCGGGCTCGACCGGGATCCCGAGGCGGTGCGCGAGGCCGTCGCGCGGCTCGCCCGGTTCGGGCCTCGGTTCGCCGCGGTGATCGCTCGCTTCTCCGCGCCTCCCGTGCGAAAGGGGATCGACGGCGCCCTCTACGACCTCGGGGTGAGCTCGATGCAGCTCGACCGGGCGGAGCGCGGCTTCAGCTACCGGCTCGCCGGACCCCTCGACATGCGCATGGGCCCTGAGGGTCCCACCGCCGCCGAGCTCGTGAACGAGGCGCCGGAGGCGGAGCTCGCACGGATCACCGCGACGTACGGCGAGTAGCCCCGCGCGCGACGGGTGGCCGCCGCGATCGCGCGCGCCCGCCAGCGGGGCCCGATCCGCACCACGGAGGAGCTGGCGCGGATCGTGGCGGGGGCCCTCGGGGCTCGTCGCGGCGGGCCCCACCCCGCGCGGCGCACCTTCCAGGCCCTGCGTATCGCCGTGAACCGGGAGCTCGAGGAGCTCGAGGCCTCCCTGCCGCGCGTGGTCGCGCTCCTCCAGCCGGGCGGACGGATCGTGGTGATCTCCTACCACTCCCTGGAGGACCGGATCGTGAAGCGCTTCTTCGCCGCGTCCCCCGAGCTGCGGGTCCTCACGCGCAAGCCGCGCCGACCGTCGGAGGCCGAGCGCGCCCGGAACCCCCGCGCGCGCAGCGCGAAGCTGCGTGCCGCCGAGCGGCTCGAGGAGGCGGCGTGAGCCTCCCGGCCGAACGGCACCCGGCGTGGTCGCCCACGGGCGCCCCGGCGCCTGGCCGCCGCGGCGCGGCCCGCCCGGTTCCCCGCAGGTCGTCCCGGGCGGCCCCCGCGCCCGCGGCGCCTCGTCCGGGGCCGCGCTCCCACCGCGTGGGGTTCGCCATCGCGGCCACGGTCCTGCTCGGGCCGATGGTGTTCGGCATCGCGGGTCTGAACGCGCTGCTCGCCCAGCAGTCGCTGCGCATCGAGGAGATCGAACGACGGATCGCGTCGCTCGACCTCGAGCATCGGGAGCTGGTGCACGAGCAGGCCAGGCTGTCCGCCCCCGGTCGGATCGCCGCCTGGGCTCGTCGGAACGGGATGCGTCTCCCCGACGATATCCGACCCCTCCACTCGTTCGGCGAGGACCAGGCGGCTCCGACCGGGGTCGCGGACCCCGGAGGGGGCGGACCGTGAGGCGACCGCCGCTCAGCCGGCTGGTGGCGCTCCTCGCGGCGATGCTCGTCGCCTTGGGAACGATCTTCGTGCGCCTGACGGTCCTCCAGGTGAGCCAGGCGGCGTCGCTGCGGGCGCTCGCGCTGGAGCAGCGGCTCCGGACGGTGGAGCTGCCGGCCGTGCGGGGCGAGATCGTGGATCGGAACGGGGAGCCCCTCGCGATCTCGCTCGAGGCGCGGGACGTGTACGCGGATCCTCGCTACGTCCGGGACCCGTGGGCGACGGCGGCGGTCCTCGCCCCGATGCTGGGGCGGGATCGCGCGGAGCTCGCCGACCTCCTGCGGGAGGACACCTCCTTCGTGTACCTCGCTCGGCAGGTGGATCTCGACGTCGCCGATCGCATCGCCGCGCGCGGTCTCCCCGGGATCGGCTCCCTGCCGAGCAGCCGACGCTCCTACCCGGCGGGCCCGCTCGCGGCGCAGGTGCTCGGCTTCGTCGGGGTGGACGGGGTCGGCCTCGCCGGCCTCGAGCTCGCCTACGAGGAGGAGCTGTCGGGGATCCCGGGCGAGCGGACCCAGGAGATCGACCCGCTCGGACAGCCCATCGCTGGCGGGATCGACATCGAGCGCCCTCCGGTGCCCGGCGCGACGATCGTGACGACGATCGACCGCGACCTCCAGTACCAGGCCCAGCGCGCCCTGGAGGAGCACGTTCGCGCGAACCGCGCGCGGGGCGGGACGGTCATCGTCCTGGACGTTCGGACGGGTGATGTGCTGGCCATGGCGACGTATCCGTGGTTCGACCCGAACCGCTTCACCGAGGCGTCCGCCGAGACGTACCGCAACCGCGCGGTGACGGACGCGTTCGAGCCGGGCTCGACGAACAAGGTCATCACCGCCGCTGCGGCGGTCGACCGGGGAGCGGTGGGGCTGCGGCAGGTCTTCGCGGTGCCCTGGGAGCTCCGGGTGGGCGGCTACACGATCCACGACGCGCATCCCCACGGGGTCCTGCCGATGACGCTCGGCGACATCGTGGCCGAGTCGAGCAACATCGGATCGATCCTCGTGGCTCAGCGGGTGGGGGCTCCCGCGATGGCCGCCTACCTCGACCGGTTCGGTCTCGGCCGGCCGACGGGGGTGGGCTTCCCCGGGGAGTCGCCCGGCATCCTCCCGCCCCCGTACGCGTGGACCGGGTCGAGCCTCGCGACGATCTCCTACGGACAGGGGGTCGCCGCGACGCCGCTGCAGATGGCCGCGGTCTACGCGGCGATCGCGAACGATGGGAGATGGGTGCAACCGCGGCTGGTCCGCGGGATCCGGGATCCGCGAACGGGGTTCGAACCCGCGCCCCCACCGCGGACGCGCCGCGCGGTCGCACCCGAGACGGCCGAGGTGATCTCCCGGATGCTCGCGTACGCCGTGGAGGCGGGGACGGGGCAGCGCGCCGCCGTCCCCGGGTACCAGGTCGCCGGGAAGACGGGGACGGCGCGGATCCCGGCGCCGGGTGGGAACGGGTACCTCCGCGGCCAGTACATCGCCTCGTTCATCGGCTTCCTGCCGGCCTCGGAGCCCCGCGTCGTCATCGCGGCGATCCTGGACCGTCCGACGACCGACTACGGCGGCATCGCTGCGGCGCCGCTGTTCCAGGAGGTGGCCCGCGCGGCGATCGCGAGGCTCGCCATCCAGCCCGCGCGTCCGCTGCCGCCGCCGCCCACCGCGGGGGACGGGCCGTGACCTCGGGCGTCGCCGAGGAGACGGTAGGCTCGGAGGTCGTGGTCCCTCCCCAGCAGGCCCGCACCCTGGAGGATCTCGTGGCGGACGTGCCGAGCGCGCGGCTCCGCGGGGATCCGTCCGTCCGCGTCTCCGACCTCTGCTATCGCTCGGGCGACGTGCGGCCCGGCGCGCTGTTCGCATGCATCCCGGGCGGCCGCGTCGACGGGCACGACTTCGCGTCGGAGGCGGTGGCGCGCGGGGCCGCAGCGCTCCTGGTCGAGCGGTTCCTGCCGCTCGAGGTCCCGCAGATCGAGGTGGTGCGCGTGCGGGACGCGCTCGGTCCGATCGCCGCGGCCTTCCACGGTCATCCCTCGCGCCGTCTGCGGATGGTGGGCGTCACCGGGACGAACGGGAAGACGACCACGACGTTCCTGCTCGCCTCGATCTTCCGCGCCGAGGGGTGGACCCCCGGGGTCGTCGGCACGACCGGTGTGTGGATCGGTGATCGGCCGACGCCGTTCCCGCGGACGACGCCGGAGGCGCCGGATCTCCAGCGCCTGCTGGCCGAGATGGTGGACGAGGGGGTCGAGGCCGTGGCGATGGAGGTCTCCTCCCACGGACTCGACCAGCGTCGCGTAGACGGCACGCGCTTCGAGGTGGCGGTGTTCACCAACCTCTCCCAGGACCATCTGGACTATCACCCCTCGATGGAGGCGTACTTCGCCGCGAAGGCCCGGCTGTTCACGCCGGCCCTGAGCGAGCGGGCCGTCGTGAACCACGACAGCCCGGAGGGCCGCCGGCTCGAGGGCTGCGGCCTCCCCACGGTGACCTACGGCCTCGGCCCCGGGGCCGACGTCCGGGCGGAGGACGTGCGGGCCACGGCCGCGGGGATCGCGTTCCGCGTGGGCGACCTGGAGATCCGCTCGCGGTTGCGCGGCACCTTCAACGTGGAGAACTGCCTCGCGGCGGTGGCGGCCGCGCGGCTCCTCGGGATCGACGACGAGACGATCGCCCGGGGCATCGAGGCCCTCGAGGTGGTGCCGGGCCGCGTCGAGACGGTCGATGCGGGGCAGCCGTTCCTCGTGCTCGTGGACTACGCGCACACGCCGCACGGCCTGGAGAACGTGCTGCGGGCGGCGCGGCCCCTCGCGAACGGGCGGGTGATCGTGGTGTTCGGCTGCGGTGGGGACCGGGATCGGGGCAAGCGGCCCCTCATGGGTCGTGCGGCCACGAGCCTGGCGGACCTCGCCATCGTGACGAGCGACAACCCGCGGAGCGAGGACCCCCTCGCGATCATCGGGGAGATCGAGGTCGGCGCCCGCCAGGGCGGGGGCCGCTACGTCGTGGAGCCCGACCGGCGCGAGGCGATCGCCCGCGCGGTTCGGGAGGCGCGTCCCGGCGACGTGGTGGTGATCGCCGGCAAGGGGCACGAGACGTACCAGGAGCTCGCCGACCGCACGATCCCGTTCGACGACCGCGTCGTGGCTCGCGAGGAGATCCTCGCCCGTCTGGGAGGTGCGCCGTGATCCCGCGCCACCTGTCGGAGCTCGCGACGGTCGTCGGCGGTCGCCTCCACGGGCAGGACGTGGTGGTCCGCGCCGTCGTCGCCGACAGCCGGCGCGCGGTGCCGGGATCGCTGTTCGTGGCGCTCCCGGGCGAACGGGCGGACGGCCACGACTTCGTCGGCGACGCGGTGGCGCGCGGCGCGGTGGCGGCCCTGGTCCGTCGGCCGCTCGACGGCGTGCCGTGCCTGGAGGTGGCCGATACCGGGGCGGCCCTGCTCGAGCTGGCCCGCGACGAGCGCCGGCGGCGCCCGGCGACCCGGGTGGTGGGGATCACCGGGGCGAACGGCAAGACCTCGACCAAGGACATGACGGCCGCGGTGCTCGCCACCCGCTTCCGCACCCACGCGAGCCCGGCGTCGTTCAACACGGAGGTCGGGCTGCCCGTCACCATCCTCGGCGCCCCGCCGGACGCCGAGGTCATCGTGGCCGAGATGGGCGCGCGACGCGTCGGCGATGTGGCGCTGCTGTGCGAGGTCGCCCGCCCCGAGATCGTGGTGGTCACCAACGTCGGCGTCGCCCACCTCGAGGTGTTCGGGTCCTGGGAGGCGATCGTCGAGGCCTCGGCCGAGCCCGTGGAGGCGCTCGGGCCCGAGGGGCTCGCGATCCTGAACGCCGACGACGAGGTCGTCCGCTCCTACGCGGATCGGACGCGCGGGCGGGTCCTGTGGTTCGGTCGCTCGCCCGAGGCGGACGTGCGGGCCGAGGACGTGACCCTCGACGAAGACGGTCGGGCCCGCTTCACGCTCCTCGCCGGAGGGGAGCGCGGAACGGTCGAGCTCGGGGTCCCCGGCGAGCACATGGTCGGCAACGCCCTGGCGGCGGCCGCGGTCGGGCTCGCCCTGGGGGTGTCGCCGGCCGAGAGCGCCGCCGCGCTGAAGGGGGCGAGGGTTTCGGCCTGGCGGATGGAGACGTTCACCACGGCCGCGGGGATCCGGGTCGTGAACGACGCGTACAACGCCAACCCCGAGTCGATGGCGGCGGCGCTGAAGGCCGCGAGGTGGATGGCCCGCGAGGGGCATCTGGTGGCGGTGCTGGGCCACATGGCCGAGCTCGGTCCGATCTCCCTCGCCGAGCACGAGCGCCTGGGCGAGCTGGTGGTCCGGATCGGTGTGAACCGCCTGATCACGGTCGGAGCGCAGGCCCGCGTGATCCGGCGGGCCGCGGTGCGCGAGGGCATGGAGCCGGAGGCCGCGGTGGCGGTCGACGCGCCGGAGGATGCCGTGCGCGTGCTCCGCGGGTGGCTGCGCCGAGGCGACGTCGTGCTGATCAAGGGCTCGCGGGTGGTCGGGCTGGAGACGGTGGCGGAGGCGCTGCGTTGAGGGGGATCCTCGCGGCCGCGGCCATCGGTCTGCTCGTGACGCTCCTCGGAACGCCCCTCGCGATCCGCGCGTTCCGGGCCTGGGGATGGGGGCAGCGGATCCGGGAGGACGGTCCGCACACGCACCTCGAGAAGATGGGGACGCCCACGATGGGCGGGCTCGTGATCCTCGCCGGGATCGTCGGCGGGTACCCGGTCGCCCACATCGTCCTGGGCTCGGTGAGCGCGATCGGGGTCGCCGTGCTCGTCGCCACCCTCGGCCTCGGCCTCGTGGGGTTCCTCGACGACTACCTGAAGGTGCGCCGCCAGCGCTCCTTGGGGCTGTCTAAGACGGGGAAGATCCTGGGACAGGCGGCCGTCGCGGTGCTCTTCACGGTCCTCGCCGTCCGGGTGGCCGACGTGCCGACGGTGCTCTCGGTCCTGCGGGAGACCGAGATCCAGCTCGGCGCGTTCTTCGTGCTCTGGGTCTTCGTCATCCTCGCCTCGTCATCGAACGCGGTGAACCTCACGGACGGGCTCGATGGGCTCGCCTCGGGGTCGTCGATCTTCGTGTTCTCCGCCTACGTCTTCATCGCCTTCTGGCAGTTCCGGCACGCCTGCCCCGACTGGCCGCCGGGGGTCTGCTACCCGATCCCCCTGGAGGACGCGCTCGACCTGGCGGTCGTCGCGGGGGCCGCGGCCGGCGCGACCGCCGGCTTCCTGTGGTGGAACGCGGCCCCGGCGAGGATCTTCATGGGCGACACCGGTGCGCTCGCGCTCGGTGGACTCATGGGGGCGCTCGCCATCGCGACGCGGACGCAGCTGCTCCTCGTGGTGCTCGGGGGGCTCTTCGTGATCGAGACGGCGTCGGTCATCGCGCAGGTGATCGCGTTCCGGGGCTTCGGACGACGGGTGTTCCGGATGTCCCCCATCCACCATCACTTCGAGCTCGCCGGCTGGCCGGAGTTCACGGTGATCGTGCGCTTCTGGATCATCGCGGGGATCTGGGTGGCGGTCGGGCTCGGCCTGTTCTACTACGACTTCATCGCGCGGGGTGGTCTCGATTGAGCGGCGCGTTCGCGGGTCGGCGGTTCCTCGTGGTGGGGATCGGGGTCGCGGGTCGCGCCGTGGCCCGCGTCCTCGCGGAGGAGGGCGCCGCGGTCCGCGTGAGCGAGGCGCGGCCCGAGGTCGCGGGGTCCGAGGAGCTGGCCGCGCTCGGCGTCGACCTGCGGCTCGGGGGACACGAGCCCGGGCACCTCGACGGGGTGGACGCGGTGGTGCCGAGCCCGGGGATCCCGGAGGCGGCCCCGGTCCTGCGATGGGCGCTCGAGCGCGGCGTGCCGATCTGGAGCGAGCTCGACGTCGGCGCGGAGCTCTGCCGCGCGCCGTACGTGGCCATCACCGGCACGAACGGGAAGTCGACGACCACGCGCCTCGTGGCCTCGATGCTCCAGGCGTCCGGGCTCCGGGCGACGGCCTGCGGGAACATCGGTCACCCGTTCGCGGTGGCCGCGCGCGAGGGGCACGACGCGCTCGCCGTCGAGGTCTCCTCGTTCCAGCTCCGGTTCCACCGCGCCCTGCGGCCGCGGGTCTCGGTGCTCCTGAACCTCGCGCCGGACCACCTGGACTGGCACGGCTCGCTCGAGGCCTACACCGCCGCCAAGGCCCGCATCTACGCGCTGCAGGGCCGGGCCGACGTCCACGTCGGCAACGCCGAGGACGAGGCCGCGGCCGCCGTCTCACGCGCGGCGCCGTGCCGGCTCGCCTGGTTCCGGACCGGATCGCCCGAGGAGGGCGAGGTCGGCGTGGTGGGCGGGGTCGTCGTGGCCAGGCTCGAGGGAGGCGAGGTGGAGCTGGGGCGCCCCCGGGTGCCCTCGGCGGGGTTCGTCGCCGACTGCGCCGCCGCCGCGGCGGCGGCCCTCGCCTTCGGGCTGGAGCCCGACGCGATCTCGGCCGGCATGGCGGCGGCGGAGCCGCTTCCCCATCGGGGCGAGGAGGTGGCGCAGGTCGGCGGTGTGCGGTTCGTGGACGACTCGAAGGCGACGAACGTCCACGCGGCCCTCCACGCCTTGCGGGGACGCCGCGACGTGGTGCTGATCGCAGGCGGCATGGCGAAGGGGGTGGACCTCTCACCCCTCGCCGAGGCGGCGTCCTCGCTCGCCGGGGTGGTGGCGATCGGGGAGTCGGCGCCGGCGGTGGTGTCGGTCTTCCGCCGCCTCGTGCCGGTGCGAACGGCCGGCTCGATCGAGGAGGCGGTACGGCTGGCCCATGGGATGACGCCGCCCGAGGGGACGGTGCTCCTCGCGCCGGCCTGCGCGAGCTGGGACATGTTCCGCGACTACGTGGAGCGCGGCGAGCGGTTCGCGGCCGCGGCTCGCGCCCTCAGCGAGGAGGTGGCCCGTGTCCGCCGGTAGCGCGGCGGCGCGCCAGCCCCGGGGCCGGCCGCACCTCCGCCTCGTGCGTCCCGAGGACGTCGCGCCGACCCGTCGCGTCGCCGGCCGCAGGACGGCGCGGGAGGTCGCTGCCCGTCGGACGACGGTCCTGCTGCTCGGCTCGACGACCTTCCTCGTGGTGGCCGGGCTCGTGATGGTCCTCTCCGCGAGCTCGGTCTCGGCCTCCACCCGGTTCGGGGACCCGTTCCGGTACTTCCAGCGGCAGGCCCTCTACGCGCTCGTCGGGGTCGGAGCGCTCGCCCTCACGTCGCGGATCCGGTACCGGGCATGGCGCCGGCTGTGCGTGCCCATGCTCGGGATCACGGTGGCACTGCTCCTCGCGGTGCTCCACCCCGGAGCCGGGGTGGCCGCGTACGGCTCGTCGCGGTGGCTGAGCTTCGGTCCGGTCACCATCCAGCCGTCGGAGCTCGCGAAGCTCGCCCTCGTCGCGTTCGCGGCGACCGTGCTCGCTCGCAAGTGGGGCCGGCTGGACCAGGTCGGGCACCTCGCGATCCCGCTCCTCCCGGTGCTCCTGGTGGTCGGCGGCCTCGTGATGCTCCAGCCGGACCTCGGCACGACCGTGATCCTCGCGGGCTCGATCTTCGTCATGCTCTTCGCGGCCGGCGTGCGGCTCCGGTACCTGGCGGTCTCGGCCCTGGCGGGGATCGTGATCGGGTTCGGCCTCATCTTCAGCGCCGACTACCGGCGCGTGCGGTTCCTCTCGTTCCTCGATCCCTGGGGGGACGCGACGAACACGGGCTACCAGCTCGTGCAGTCCCTGATCGCGCTGGGGTCCGGAGGCTGGTGGGGCGTGGGGCTCGGCGCGAGTCGCCAGAAGTGGCTCTACGTGCCGAACGCCCACACCGACTTCATCTTCTCCATCCTGGGAGAGGAGCTCGGCCTGATCGGAGAGGCCACCGTGCTGCTCGCCTTCGCGACGCTCGTGCTCGCGGGGGTGCGCGTGGCGGCGCGCGCGCCCGACGTGTTCGGTCGTCTCCTCGCCGCGGGGATCACGGGCTGGTTCGGGCTCCAGACGCTGGTGAACCTCGGGGCGGTCACCGGGCTGCTGCCGATCACCGGCGTCCCGCTGCCGTTCCTGTCCTACGGGGGATCGGCCCTCGTGGTCTCCCTGGCTGCCGTGGGCGTCCTGTGGAGCATCGCCCGCGCGGGGGCGGACCCACGGACCGTGGCCGTCCGGCGCGGAGGCGGAGGGCGGTGAACGTGCTGATCGCCGGCGGGGGGACCGCGGGGCACATCTTCCCGGCGCTCGCGCTCGCCGAGCGCCTGCGCGCGGAGCCGGACGTGGAGGTGCGGTTCGTGGGGACGGCCGCTGGCCAGGAGGCGCGGCTCGTGCCGAAGGCCGGGTACCCCTTCGCGACGGTCGACGCTCGTCCCTTCCCACGGTCGCCGTCGCTCGCCGCGCCGGTCGCGGCGGCGGCGGCCGCTCGGGCGGTGCTCGCCTGCCGACCGCTCGTGCGCGACGCCGACGTGGTCGTCGGGATGGGCGGGTACGTGAGCCTCCCGGTGGGGCTCGCGGCCCTGTGGCTCGGCCGCCCCCGCGTGCTGCACGAGCAGAACGCGGTGGCGGGCCTCGCGAACCGGGTGCTCGCGCGATGGGCCCGCGCGGTGTGTCTCTCCTTCGAGGAGGCCGCCGCGGGGCTGCCTCGCCGGGCGCGTCGGGTGGTCACGGGCGACCCGGTCCGGGCGGAGGTGCTGACCGTGGCTCGCGAGCGCCGCCGGTCGACGGCGGAGGCCCGGGCCGCGCTGGGCCTCCAGCCGGGCCTGCGGACGGTGCTGATCGTGGGCGGGAGCCAGGGGGCCCGTCGGTTGAACGAGGCCGCGGTGGCCGCCGCGCCGGAGCTCCTGCGCACGGAGGACGTGCAGGTGCTCCTCCTGTGCGGGCCCGCGCACGAGCGTACGGTCCTGGCGGCGGTCGGGAACCGCCCGCGTCTGCGCGTGGTGGGCTTCCTGGAGCGGATGGAGCTCGCCTACGCGTCGGCCGATCTCGCCGTCGCGCGAGCGGGGGCGAGCACGTGCGCGGAGCTCGCGGTCTGCGGGATCCCCGCGGTCCTCGTCCCGTACCCGTACGCGACCGCGCGACACCAGGACGCCAACGCGCGAGCGCTCGAGCGGGCGGGCGGCGCGGTGGTGGTGCCCGACGCCGATCTCTCCGGGGAGCGGCTCGCGCGGGTCGTGGGCGAGCTGTTGGCACGGCCGGACCGGCTGCGGGCCATGGCCGCCGGGATGCAGGCCTGGGCCCGGCCGGATGCCGCCGAGGCGCTCGCTCGGCAGGTGCTCGCCGCGGGGCGGGGAGGCGAGCGGTGAGACGCCCCTACGTGCCGCCGCCGGGGAGCGCTCCGACGCTGCCGGTCCCCTCCCTCGAGGGGGTCCGCCGCCTCCACCTGGTCGGCATCGGGGGCGCGGGGATGCGGAACCTCGCGAAGCTCCTCATCGCCCGGGGGATCGAGGTCTCCGGCTCGGACCTGAAGGACTCCGCCGGCCTCCGTGAGCTCGAGCGGCTGGGGGCCCGTGTGCACATCGGGCACGCGGCCGAGCAGGTGGGGGAGCCCGATGCGCTCGTCGTCTCGGCGGCGATCCGCGACTCGAACCCGGAGCTCCTCGAAGCCCGTCGTCGCGGGATCCCCGTGTGGACCCGGGCGCAGGCGCTCGCGGCCCTCGCGGCCGGCACGCGGTGCGTCGCCGTCGCGGGCACGCACGGGAAGACGACGACGACGTCGATGGTGGCGCTCGTGCTGGAGCGCGGCGGTCTCGACCCGAGCTACCTCGTCGGGGGCGAGCCGAACGAGACCGGGAGCGGCGCGCGCTCCGGCGCCGGGGGGCTGTTCGTCGCGGAGGCCGACGAGAGCGACGGCACGTTCCTGCTGCTGCGTCCGGACATCGGGATCGTGACCAACGTGGAGGTCGATCACGTCGACTTCTACCGCGGGGGGCGGGAGGAGATCGAGGCCGCCTTCGGGGCGTTCGCCGATCGGTGTCGGTCGGTGGTCGCGTGCCTCGACGACCCCGGGACGGTTCGGGCACTCGAGGGCGTCGACGCCGAGGTGATCTGGTACGGGACGGATCCGGACGCGCGCGTGCGCGTGGAGGTGAAGGAGCTCTCGCCGGAGGGCGCGGTCGGTGTCGTCCGCGTCGACGATCGCGAGGTGGAGCTCCGGCTCCGGGTGGACGGCGCGCACATGCTCCGCAACGCGGCCGCGGCCGTCGCCGTGGCGAGCGCGCTCGGTGTGGCGCCCGAGCAGGCGGCGGCGGCCCTGCGGGACTTCAGCGGGGTGCATCGCCGGTTCGAGTTGCGGGGAACCGCCCGCGGCGCGGCCTTCTACGACGACTACGGCCACGTGCCGACGGAGCTCGAGGTCACGCTGGAGGTGGCGCGCCGCAAGCGTCCCCGACGCCTGATCGCCGTCTTCCAGCCGCACCGGTACGCGCGGACCCAGGCCCTGTGGCGGGAGCTCGGAGCGAGCCTCGTGGGGGCAGACGTCGTCGTCGTGACCGACGTGTACGGGGCGGAGCAGGACCCCATCCCCGGGGTGACGGGGAAGCTCGTCGTGCGCGGCGTCGCCCTCGCCGATCCGCATCGGCGCGTCGTCTACCTCCCGCACCGCGCGGACGTCGTGCGGTTCCTCGAGCGGGAGGTGCGCGAGGGCGACCTCGTCATCACGATGGGGTGCGGCGACGTGTGGATGCTCGGCGACGCCGCCCTCCGCGCCATCCGGGAGGCGTCGTCGTGAGCTCCGATCTCGGGCGGGCCGAGGCGATGCTCCGGGCCGCCTGCGGCGACCGGCTGCGAACGGGGGTCGAGCTCGCACCGTTCACCACGTTCCGCGTCGGCGGGCCGTCGTCGCTCTTCCTCGAGGCATCCTCCGAGGAGGATCTCGCCGCGGTGGCTGCGGCGGTGCGGGCCACGGGGCTGCCCGTGCTGGTGCTCGGTCGCGGGTCGAACCTGTTGATCTCGGACCACGGGTTCCCGGGCCTCGCCCTGCGACTCGGCCCGGGGTTCCGCTGGGCCGTGGTGGAGGGCCGGGAGCTCCGCGCGGGCGCCGCCATGGCCCTGCCGGCCCTCGCGGGGCTCGCGCTCCAGCACGGCCTGACCGGGCTGGAGTGGGCCGTCGCCGTGCCCGCGTCGCTGGGGGGCGCGGTGCGCATGAACGCCGGGGCGCACGGGGTCGAGATGGCCGAGGTGCTGCGGACGGCGGAGGTGTTCGATCTGGTCGCGGGGGAGCGGGCCACGGTGCGGGCCGAGGAGGCGGGCTTCCGGTACCGGGGCTCGGACCTCCCTGATCCGGGTGTGGTGGTGGCCGCGACGCTCCGGCTCCGAGCGGGAGCGCCCGAGCGGATCCGAGCCCGGATGGACGAGATCCGGGAGTGGCGCCGTCAGCACCAGCCCCTCGCCGAGCCGAACTGCGGAAGCGTCTTCAAGAACCCCCCGAACGACGCGGCTGCCCGCCTCATCGAGCGGTGCGGGCTGAAGGGCTTCGCGATCGGCGGGGCCCGGATCTCGACCAAGCACGCGAACTTCATCGTGACCCGCCCCGGCGCTCGCGCCGAGGACGTCGCGGCCCTCATCTGTGCGGTGCAGGACCGGGTCGCGGAGGGCACCGGCATCCTGCTCTCACCGGAGGTGCATCTCGTTGGAGCCTTCGATCGTCTCCCGCGCTGAGACCCGCAGATCCCTCCGCCGCTCGCTGGGCACGATCGCGGTCGCCTCGGTGGCGGTTGCCGCGCTCCTGCTCGGGGCCAGCCGTTCCCCGCTGCTGCGGGTGCGAGAGGTGCGCGTGCAGGGCGTCGCCCACGGCTCGCCGGCACGGATCGAGCGTCTGGCCGGTATCTCCGAGCACGATCCGATCCTGTGGCTGGACGAGGCGGACATCGTGGAGCGGCTCCGACGGGATCCGTGGATCTCCGCCGTGCGGGTCGACGTCGATCTACCGTGGAGGGTGACCCTCTCCATCACCGAACGTTCGGCCGTCGCGGTGACCGAGATCGGTGGGCGCCGGGTCGTCGTCGCGGAGGACGGCACGATCCTCGGGCCGGGGCGGGCCCGAGGACTCCCGGAGATCGTGTTGCCACCGAGCCCCGCTTTCATGCGGACCAGGCCCGCCCCGGACCTCGGCTCGGTGGCCCGGGTGCTCGCGGCCCTCGAGCCGGCGCTCCGGACGCGGCTGCGCCGCGTTGGGGTCGGTACGGGCGGCGTGCTGACCCTGGTGCTCGACGGAGGGATCCGGGTCGACTACGGAGCTCCGCGCGAGGTCCGGGCCAAGGCCGCCGTCCTCGCCGAGGTGCTGGCCTGGGCGTCGAGGCAGGCGACCACTCCTCGGCGCGTGAGCGTCGTCGCGCCGACGGCGCCGGCGGTGTCGGGACTCTCGGCCGGGGATCCGACGGTCGGGGCCTGAGGCCGGGCCCCCTCGTCCGGCAGATCCGTCGGCGCGCTCGCGCGGACGCGCGCGGGAGGGATTTCAGCTTCGCGGCGCAACCGGTCGCCACGCGAAGGGAAGAACCCATTGACGGACCTGCGGTTCGATAGTAGG
>SIRV01000304.1 GCA_004366195.1 Actinomycetota bacterium | reverse complement strand
GCGCAGGAGCGTCTCCCCGATCCCCTTGCGGCGGTGGAGCGGCACCACGGCGATCCCGATCTCGGGGGTCTCCTCGTCCACGAAGCCGTAGCCGGGCTCCTCGGCCGTGAAGTGGCGGTACCAGGCCGCGCCGACGGGTTCGCCGTCGATCTCGGCGATCACGCCGACGTCGCCCTCGCGCCCCCAGTCGCGGTGGTAGCGCTCGAGCATGGGGTCCGCGAGGGCCTCGATCATGCGCTCGCGGGGCCAGTCGGGGTTCCAGGCCGCCGCCTCGTAGAGCATCTTCTTGAGGAACTCGACGTCCTCGGGTCCCGCCGGTCGGATGTTCACCTCGCCTCCCTCGTGCCACGCGTGGGGACGTCAGGAACCCTAGCGCAGCGCGGTCGACGCGGCATCCCGCCCGAGGGCGCGGATCGGGCCCGCCAGTGGCGGATCTGGGTGGTGGGGGGAGGTCGCGAGGATCTCGTTGAGCACGTCGTGCTCCCCCAACGGACCCATGTCTTCCGGGCCTGATGCTCGACACGTACGGCGTGGACCTGCTGCCCGAGGAGCTCCTCGAGCCCTTCCGGCGACGGGGCTAGAGGCCGATCTCGGGGGCCACGGCCTGCAGCCCCTCGATCGCGACGGCGAGGAACTCCTCGAGGGGGAGCCCGATCCCCTCCTCCACCCCCAGGATCTCCTCGCGGTTCACGCCGGGCGCGAACGCCCGCTCCTTCAGCTTCTTCCGCACGCTCGAGACCTTCATCCCGCTCGCCCGCTCCGGGCGCACGAGCGCCGCCGCGACCAGCAGCCCCGCCACGGCGTCGGCGTGCACGATGGCCCGGGACATGCGGTCGGTCCGGTACTCGGGGAAGGCGTGCGCGAGGACGCCGTTGATCACGCGCTCATCCACCCCGGCCTCGCGGAGCCACCCCGCGGCCACCTCCGCGTGCCCCACGCCGTCCTCCCCGGTCACGTCCTGGTCGAGGTCGTGGAACAGCCCCGTGAGCCCCCAGAGGTCCTCGTCCTCCCCGAAGCGGCGCGCGAGGGCCCGCATCACCCCCTCGACGGAGATGAGGTGCCGGAGGGTCGTCTCCTTCCGCGTCTTCCCCCGGCACAGCGCGAGCGCGGCCTCGCGGTCCATCACAGCTCCAGCGAGTACGGGACGGAGGCCAGCACGGTCTGCGGCTCGAACAGGAGCAGCCGCTTGACGAAGAGCGCGTTCTGGTTGTGCAGGAGCAGGTGCCGCCACTTCGTCAGCACGAGCTCGGGGATCACGACGAGCACGAGCGTGTCGGGGCGGGCCGTGTAGCGGCGGATCTCCTCCAGCATGGGGCCGGCGAGGTCGCGGAACGGCGCCTCGACGATGTCGAGGGGGATCTCGAGGCCCGAGGTCGCCCACTCCGCCTCGAGCGTGCGCTCCTGATCGGGGTCCATGTCGAAGTAGACGGCGCGGGTCTCGCTCGCCTCGAGGGAGCGTGCGTAGTTCACCGCCCGCACCGTCGCGTCGTGGACGGCTGAGACGAACACCAGCGCCACCGTCCGCGTCGGGGTCAGGGCCCGGCCCTCGACCGCCCCCGTGACGGGGGCCCCGGCCACCACGGGGACGTCGGCCACCACCACGTTGCGCTCGCGGAGCAGCCCCGCCTTCAGCCGCACGAGCGCCCGGCGCCGCAGGAGGTAGCCGGTGAGGCCAACCTCGCGGACGACCTCGGGGACGACCACGGTGATGAAGTCCCGCCGCCGACAGGGGATCCGCCGGACGTACGTCCGGACCCCCTCCAGGAGGTCCCGGGCCCCGCCCGGGAGGGGCTCGAGGTCCGGGAACCCGGGGGCGAACCGGCGCCACCGCTCCTGCAGCTCGAAGGGAACTTCCTCGCCCCCGACGTACAGGCTCCGGATCTCCGTGGGCCGGATCGAGCGGACGAAGCCAACCGCCTCGACCATCGCCTCGTCGAGCCGCTCCACGAGCACGACCGCGTGGTTCTCGCCCAGCCCGCCCACCGTCACCCGGCCACGCCGGAGGCGCTCGGCGATCGTCGTGTAGTGCCGGTGCACGCCGAGGAACGTCAGCACGATGACGGGCATGGCGGCGATCACGATCCACGCGCCGTGCGTGAACTTGGTGATCGTCACGATCACGAGGACGATCCCGGTCGTCGCCGCGCCGACCCCGTTGATGACGGCGCTCCGCTTCCAGCTGCCCTCGCGGAGCCGGAGCCATCGGCGGACCATGCCGGCCTGGGAGAGCGTGAAGGCGGTGAACACCCCGACGACGTAGAGCTGGATCAGGCGCGTCAGGTTCGCGTCGAACACGTAGATCAGGGTGCTCGCGAGCACCGCGAGGACGACGACCCCGTTCGAGAACACGAGCCGGTCCCCGAGGTTCCGGAACTGCGAGGGCATGAACCGGTCCCGCGCGAGGATCGAGGACAGCCGAGGGAAGTCCTGGTACGCGGTGTTGGCCGCCAGGACCAGGATCCCCGCCGTGAAGACCTGCAGGATGTAGAAGGGCACGCTGCCCTCGCCGAACGCCGTCTGTCCGATCTGCGCGAGCACCGACGGCGCCTCCACGTGCTCGCTCACCCGGATGCCGAAGGACCGGGCGAGGTACGTGATCCCGAGGAACATCGAGATGCTGATGGATCCCATGACCGCGAGCGTGGTCGCGGCGTTGCGGGCCTGGGGACGCCGGAAGGCCTGGACGCCGTCGGCGATGGCCTCGACGCCCGTCAGCGCCGTGGCGCCAGAGGAGAAGGCCCGGAGCACGAGGAACACCGTGAGCGCGTGCTCGGGCTCGAGGCGCAGGGACGCCGACGCCGCCGTCGGGCAACCCCCCAGGCAGCGGGCGAACCCCGTGAGGAGCGTCAGGTACACCATCGCGACGAAGCCGTAGGTGGGGACGGCGAACATCGTGCTCGCCTCCTTCACCCCGCGGAGGTTGGCGAGGGTGATGAGGGTGACGAACCCCACCGCGATCAGCACCTTGTGCTCCACGAGGGCCGGGACGGCCGAGGTCACCGCGACCGTGCCGGCCGTCACGCTCACGGCCACCGTGAGGACGTAGTCGGTGAGGATCGCCGCCGCCGCGATGAGGCCCGGCACCGTGCCGAGGTTCTCGCGGCTCACGATGTACGAGCCGCCTCCTTGGGGGTAGGCGCGCACCGTCTGCCGGTAGGAGGTCACGACGATGGCGAGCAGCAGGGCGATGGCGAAGCCGATGGGGAGCATGAGGGAGAGGGCCTGGGCTCCCGCGAGCGCCAGGACGAGCATCATCTCCTCGGTCGCGTAGGCCACCGACGAGAGGGGGTCGGAGCTGAACACGGGCAGCGCGAGCACCTTCGGCAGCAGCTGGTGCTCGCGCTTCTCGGTGGCGATCGCGCGACCGAGGACGATGCGCTTCACCAGCCCCAGCCGGGCTGGCCGTCGCACGGGCCGAGGCGCCGTCCGCGTCGCCATCCGACGGATTCTAGGCCGGGGGCGCGGGCTCCGAGCCGGCGATCCAGCGGTAGCCGACCCCGGGCTCGGTGAGGATCAGGGCCGGCGCCGCGGCGTCATCCCCCAGCTTCTTCCGCAGCGCCCGCACGTAGACCCGGAGGTACTCGCGCTCCTCGCCGTAGCCGTGGCCCCACACCCGCTGGAGCAACCAACGGTGCGTGAGGAGCTTCCCGGGGTGGGTCACGAAGGCCTTGAGCAGCTCGTACTCCGTCTTGGTGAGGTGCACGACGCGGCCACCGAGCCGCACGAGGCGTCGGGCGAGATCCACCTCGAGATCGCCGAAGCGCTGCACGGCCGGAGCCGGCTCGTCCGGCTGCGCCCGCCGGAGGGTTGCCCGTAAGCGCGCCAGCAGCTCCTCCATGCCGAAGGGTTTCGTCACGTAGTCGTCGGCGCCCGCGTC
>SIRV01000303.1 GCA_004366195.1 Actinomycetota bacterium | reverse complement strand
CTTCTCCGTCGTCGTACCCGTGGTCGTCGTCGTACCCGTGGTCGTCGTCGTACCCGTGGTCGTCGTCGTACCCGTGGTCGTCGTCGTCGTACCCGTGGTCGTCGTACCCGTCGTGCGAGCTCGAGGCGTCGAGGCTTGCCGGGGCGGGAGCGGCGAGGGTGACCACCTCGACCGGACGGTTGGACCCCTTGGCCTGCTTCTCGACGCGGATCGTGCGGTGGATCGTTCGGACGATCGGCTTCTCGCGTGCGGCCTTCGGGTCCGTGCCGGCCTCCGCCGTCCCGCCACCGGACAGGGCGAACGAGAGGGCCACGGACCCGCCGAACAGCGCGAGGACCACGCCGGCCGCCATCAGCATCGCGGTGCGCTTGGTCATCGGCTCCTCCTTCGATCCAGGGTCGCATCCACCGTAGGTGGAGGCGGGTGAGGGTCGGTCCAAGGGCCGGTTAAGGCCCGGCTAAGGATGCGGGGCCGAAGGGACCGGGTCGCGGGGTCCGCTCGGCCGTGGCGCCGCTCCTCGAGGGGCACGAGTCTGAGGGTGGAAGGAGGCGCGATGTTCGAGCGGATCCTCCTCGCCGTCGACGGGTCGGAGCACAGCCGGCGGGCGGTCGCGGTGGCGGGAGACCTCGCCCGCCGCTACGACGGGGAGGTGGTCGTCTTCCACGCGCGCGAGCACGAGCTGGCCTGGGGCTCCGACGTCGACGTCGAGAGCGCGGAGGAGGCCCGCGAGCTCGTGGACGGCATCGTGCGGGAGCTGAAGGACGCCGGCACGAACGCCCGGGGGGAGATCGTGCGCGTGCCCCTGGGGAACGTGCCGCGGGCCATCCTCGACGCGGCGCGGGCCGAGGACGCCGGCCTGATCGTCGTGGGTACGCGCGGGCTCTCGGACTGGGAGCGGCTGCTCCTCGGCAGCGTGGCGCACAAGGTCGTGCACCTTTCGCCGGTGCCGGTGCTCGTCGTCCGGTGACTCAGCCGGGGGTCTGGAGCCGTCGGCTCGCCTCGGCCATGAGCTCGGCGAGCGGGACGGGCCGCGCCGGGTCGTAGCGGGCCGCGCCGACCGAGAGCGACAGCGGTGTGGTCCGGCCGCTCCGGGCGTTCCGCGCGGCGACCGCCTCCACGAGGCGCGAGAGCACGAGCGCCTCGGCGCCCGCGGCGTTGCCGGTGAGCAGCACGCAGAAGGCGTCGGTGCCTACGCGGGCGAGGACGTCGGAGTCCCGGACCGCGCGCCGGAGGACCTCGGCCGTCTCGGCGAGCAGACGTGGCCCCTCCGCCGCGCCGTGGGTCTCACTCACCCGCGTGAGGTCGTCGAGCCGAACGAACACCAGCACCACCGGCTCCTGCATCCGGTCGGCCAGGCGGAGGTGGTGCTCGGCGAGGTGCTCGAAGCCGCGCGCGTTGTAGAGGCCGGTGAGCTCGTCCACCACGCGGTGCCGATGCAGCTCTCCCTCGAGCCGGTGCAGGGAGGTCGCGTACCGGATCGCGCGCCGCACGGTCGCCGCGTCGGCCTCCGGCGGCACGACGTCGTGGGCCCCGGCCTCGAGCGCGGCGACGGCCTCGGCGTCGTCGGCCTCCGCGACGATGGGCACCTCGGGGGCGCGCCCCCGGATCGAGCCGACGGCCTCGGCGCCGAGCGCGAGCGTCACGAAGACGACGTCGACCCCGCCCTCCTCCAGGCGGGCGAGGCCCGCCTCGAGGGTCGCCGCCCGCTCCACCGAGAGGCCCTCGCTCTCGGGAACGGGGGTCGGGCCGACGGCGAGCACGCGGATCGGGGCGTCTCCGGTCGGAGCCTCCACGGCGCGAGGATAGCCCGAGTCGGGGGGCGGGGCGAGCCACCGGCTCCACGCGATCGCCACACGCCCCGTCGACCCGCGCTCGCCCGGGCTCGGTAGGCTGGTCCCGTCATGGACACCGGGACCCATCCTCGCGTTCGACGTGGGCTGCTGACGGCCGCGGCCAGCGTCGCTGCCCTGATCATGCTGGTCGGGGCCCTCGGGATGGGGTCCTACGTGTGGGCCAGGCAGCAGATCCGGACGTTCGGCTCGACCCTGCACGTGAGCCCCTCGCCCGGCGTCTCGCCGACGGCGAGCCCGACCCCCGACATCGCCGGGCGGTGCGACGAGCGGGCCTGCAACTACCTCCTGCTCGGGAGCGACTCGCGGGCCGGCCTGTCCAAGGAGGAGCAGGAGGCCTTCGGGACCAACCGGGACATCGGCGGGGAGAACCGCTCGGACACGATCATCCTCGTCCACACCGAGCCGAAGCAGAGGCGCGCCGTCTTCCTCTCGTTCCCGCGCGACCTCTGGGTCGAGATCCCCGGCCGCGGCATGGGCAAGATCAACTCCGCCTTCGAGGGCGGGGTCGAGGGCGGCGGGCCGGCCCGCGTGGCGCGGACCATCACCGACCTCACCGGCCTCAAGATCCACCACGTCCTCTACATCGACCTCGCGGGCTTCCAGGGCCTGGTGGACGCCCTCGGGGGCGTGGAGATGTGCGTGCCGTACCCGATGCAGGACCCCCTGACCGGCCTCGACATCCAGGCGGGGTGCCAGCGCTTCGACGGGCGGACGGCCCTCGCGTACGTGCGCACGCGGCACCAGGTCTGCGACAAGATCCCCGACTTCGCGAGGATCGGGCGGCAGCAGCAGTTCCTGCGGGCGGTGATCGCGAAGCTCCTCTCGCCGGCGGAGCTGCTGCGGCTGCCGACCCTCGTCCCCGACCTCGTCGAGAACTTCGTCGTGGACGAGGGGCTCGCGAACCCCGCCGAGCTGGTCTACCTCGCGGGGCAGCTGAACGGGGTCAACACCGGGAACGCCGACTTCCGGGTCGTGCCGACGACGCCGGCCGGCATCTACGTGAACGGTCAGTACCTCTCGATCGTCCGGCTCGTGGAGCCCGACGCGAGCCGGCTGTTCGCCGCGCTCCGCGAGGGGCGGCCCCTCGGCGACCTCGGCAAGGAGCTCCCGCAGACCCCGCCCTCGCCCGCGAACATCGCGGTCGAGGTCTACGACCGAGGCTCCCTCGGCGGGGCGGCCGACGTGCTCGGGATCCTCACGCGGGGCGGGTTCCTGGTGCCGACGTCCGTGACGGACGCGAGCGAGCTCGGGGTCGACGTGAAGGGCTCGGCGATCCTGTTCGCGCCGGGCGAGGAGGAGAGGGCCCGGGTGGTCGCCCAGTTCGTGCGGGGCCTCGAGCTCCGGCCGGCGCCGCGGTCCGCGATCGGCGGGGCCGACGTGGCGGTGGTCGTGGGGCGGCGCTACGAGCCCCCGCCCCTGGAGGGCTCGCCGCCGCCGACCGAGGCGGACTGCCCGGCATGAAGGCGCTCGTGCTCTCGGGCGGGGAGGGATCCAGGCTGCGGCCGCTCACCCACACGAACGCCAAGCAGCTGATCCCCATCGCCAACACGCCGATCCTCTTCCACGTCCTGGGGGCGATCGCCGAGGCCGGCATCACGGAGGTCGGCGTCGTCGTCGGCCACACCGCCGACGAGGTGCGGGCCGCGGTGGGGGACGGCTCGACGTGGGGGCTGTCCGTCACCTACATCCCGCAGGAGGCCCCCCTCGGCCTGGCCCACGCCGTGCTCACCGCGGCGGACTTCGTCCGGGGCGGGCCGTTCGTCATGTACCTCGGGGACAACGTGCTGCTCCAGCCGATCGATGGGTTCGTGCGGGAGTTCGAGCGCACCCGCCCCGACGCCCAGATCTTCCTCGCGCGCGTGCCGGAGCCGGAGCGGTTCGGCGTCGCCGTGCTCGAGGGCGACCGGGTCGTGCGGCTGGTGGAGAAGCCGCGGGAGCGCATCTCCGACCTCGCCCTCGTCGGCGTCTACCTGTTCGACGAGCCGATCCTCGAGGCGTGCGCGTCGCTCCGACCGTCCTGGCGGGGCGAGCTGGAGATCACCGACGCCATCCAGTGGCTGATCGACCACGGCCGCACCGTCCGCGCGGAGATGGTCACCGGCTGGTGGAAGGACACCGGCCGCCCCGAGGACCTCCTGGAGGCCAACCGGATGATGCTCGGCACGCTCGCGCCGCGCGTCGAGGGCGACGTCGACGACGGCTCCGTCCTCGAGGGCGCCGTCGTCGTCGAGGCGGGGGCGAAGGTCGTGGGCTCGCGCCTGC
>ML214213.1:5726-15352 GCA_004366195.1 Actinomycetota bacterium | reverse complement strand
ACCTGCACCTGGGACACCCGGGTCGGCACGATCGAGCTCCGGGTCCCCAAGATCACGCCCGGCACCTACTTCCCCGGGCTGCTCGAGCCCCGCCGGCGGGCCGAGCGGGCGCTCGCAAGCGTGATCCAGGAGGCCTACGTGAAGGGCGTGTCCACCCGCAAGGTCGACGACCTGGTCCGGGCCCTCGGGATGGAGGGCGTCTCCCGCAGCGGGGTCTCCCGGATCTGCGCCGAGCTCGACGCCGAGGTGAGGGCCTTCCGCGAGCGAGCGATCGAGGAGTCCCACCTCTACCTCTGGCTCGACGCGACCTTCCACAAGGTCCGGCGCGACGGGCGGGTGGTCTCCCTTGCCACGGTCGTCGCGATCGGGGTCTCCGACCAGGGGGAGCGGCACATCCTGGGGCTTGACGTCGGGCCCTCTGAGGACGAGGCGTTCTGGAGCACGTTCCCTGCGCTCCTTGGTCGCAAGGGGCCTCTCGGGGGTGCGTCTGGTGATCTCCGACGCCCACGCCGGCCTTCGAAGAGCGATCGAGACCGTCCTGGTCGGGACCTCCTGGCAGAGGTGCCGGGTGCACTTCATGCGGAACCTGCCGGCCCTGGTGCCTCGGTCGGCCCAGCAGATGGCGGCCTCGTTCGTCCGCACGATCTTCGCCCAGCCCGACCATGCCTCGGCGATGGCGCAGCTGCACCGGTGTCGACGCCGGCTGGAAACTGGCTCTTGTGCTTCATCCGTGGGTTGGTGAGTGACGGCCGGGTAGCGATGGGCAGTAGCCGCCGAGCTTGAGCATCGCCAAGCCGATCAACGCGTTGGGATCGCGGAAGCCGAAGGCCAGCCGGGTGAGGAGCCGGATGCGGGTGTTCACGGACTCGACGAGCGCGTTCGACAGGCCGTGGACGAGGGTGGCCTCGATCTGCTCGCGATGGCGCGCGATGCGCTTGGCGAGAGCGATCAACGAGGGGATGCGGCAACGCCTGGCCCAGGAGAGCCACGCTTCGAGGAGCACGAGGGCTGGGCGGCCGCGGTGGCGGAAGACCTCGCGCAGCTGCTCCTTCAGCAGGTACGCGCGGTAGAGGTAGCGGTTGGTCCGCTGGATCTGTGCGAGGTGTCCGCGCTGGCGGGCCGTGAGGTTCTCCGCCGCCTTCCACGGTGCGTAGCGGGCCCGCTTGAGCTGCTTCGCGTCGCGAACCAGGCCGCTTCGCCGGGCCGCGTTCCAGGTCTGCCGCCGGACCTCGTCCAGGGCGTCGGTCGCCCAGCGCACGACGTGGAAGGGATCGGCGCAGCGGATGGCGCCTGGGCAGTGGCGGGCCACGATGCGAGCGATCCATCCGGCCTGGTCGGGGGACACGAAGGCGATCCCCCGACAGCGCTCGGGCCCCAGGAGCTCGAAGAAGGCGACGAGCGTGGGCTCGTCGTGACCGGGCCTGGCCCACACCGAGCGCCCGGTGTCGTGGTCGACGACGACCTTGATGTAGCGGTGGCCGCGTTCGTGGGAGATCTCGTCGATCCCGATGCGACGGAGCGAGCCGAACGGATCGATGGCGGCCCCTCGCTCGGCGGCCACCCGCGAGCAGATCGCCCGCACGGTGCGCCAGGCGATGCGCAGCACCTCGGTCACCGCCGTGCGCGAGGTGTGCACGGCGAGGTGCGGCACCTGGTCGTCGAAGCTTCGCGTGTGCCCGGCACCCGTGGCGGGCCCACGGCACGTGGGCGACGACCACGCCGTGCTCGGGGCAGGCCGCCCTGGGGGCCTCGGCCTCGAGGTAGGCCTTGCGCTCTTGGAGATCACGAGCTTCCCGTGGCGTCCCGGAAGCAGTCCTCGACCTCGCGGGTGGAAAGCCCCCTCGCGTACATCTCGGTGACCAGCCGCTCGAGCACGTCGGAGTTGCCCTGGAGGAACTCCATCAGGCGCGAGCGGTACGGCGCCTCGGCGCCCCGGACCTGGGGCACGCGCACCGTGACCTCGCCCTCGGCGATCCGGAGCCGGGCGTCCTCGTAGCCGCCTCGCCAGCCGACCCCCTGCTCACCGCGCCGCTCGTAGCGGCCGCGACCCGGGTGGTCCTCCTGCTCCTGCTCCAGGGCCTGTTGGCCGAGGTAGCGCACCCCGAGCTCGGCGAGGCGGGAAAGGATGTTCGACCCGGGGCGGTTCACTGCCTGCTGAGGCAGCTCAGGGGGGATCCGATGGGACCAGGTACTCGGATGGAGGCGCGTAGTAGCCGTAGCTGTGCTGGTGCGACCTGTGGGTTCGACGCACCTGATTGAGGACTGTCCCCCTCACGACCCCGCCGACCTTCTGGATCTGCTCCTGAGCCTCGCGGATGGCCCGCCGTCTCGACCGGTCAGCCGCGACCACCATGATTACGGCGTCAACGTGGGGGACCACCGCGAGGCAGTCCGCCAACCCGAGGACCGGAGGGCAATCCAGCACGATCATGTCGAACGATTTCCGGAGCTGCTCAAGCGTTTCGCGCAACTTCCGGGACTGCAGAACCTCGGACGGCTGGCTGGGTCGGCTGCCAGCCGGAAGCACCCAGGTGTTCGGGGAGCGGGACTCGAGGAGAACATCCGACAGCTGCGCCTCACCTCGAAGTACGTCCGTCAGGCCCAGGACGTTCGGGAGCCCGAACAGCCGATGGAGTCGAGGTCGCCGCAGATCGGCGGAGACGATCGCCACCTTGCGGTCGGCGTACCCGACGGCAACTCCGAGATTGGCGGCCGTGGTCGTCTTCCCCTCGCGTTCCAACGGGCTCACGATCGCGAGGACGCGCGCTCCCTCGCGATCGGCGAAGGCCGTGATGGTCGTCCGTGCGGCCCTGAAGGCCTCCGCGACCGGGCTGCCCGGGTCGCCCTCGAGTATGAGGCCATCGTCGGGGTGGTCGGCGTGCGGGATGTACGCGAGGAGCGGAGCCTGCAGGTACGACTCGATGTCTCGTCGGGTGCGCACTCGATCGTCGCTCCGGCCGCGGACGAACGCACCGGCGATCCCCAGGCAGAGGCCGAGGAAAGACCCCGCCAACACGTTCAGGGGGATCTTCGGACTGGAAGGCGACGGGGGTGGTGAGGCCGGGAGGATGACCTGCCCCCCCGCCACCTCTGTGGGTAGGTCGGCCAGCTGGGAAACGAGGACCGTCACCTGGACATCCAACCTATCCAAGGCATCCTGCGCCGCCTCGAAGCGACGGGACCCGGGGTCTACCGTCGAGAGGATCTTCATCTGAGCGCGTTGCTGCGCCCTCAGCTCGTCGAGCTGTTGCTCGATGGCCTGCCTCCGGGCCGTGATGTCGGCGAGGGCGGACTGGCGCCGGTAGTCGATGTAAGCTTGAGCAAAAGCGTTGGCCGAGTCGGCGGCCACCGCGGCGTCGGGATCCGAATACGCGACGTCGAGCACGAGGGTGTCCGGTGTCGTCTCGACCGAAAGTCGCTGGAGCATCTGGTTCACGGGAGTGGTGGTTCCCAGGATCTCCCGTGCGCGGGTTGCCACGTTGGCCGAGGCAAGGAGGCGGGCCTCTGTCTCGACGCTGATCAGCTGTGTCGGTCGCGCTCCCAGGGGGAGGTCCGCAGGGAGCGGCAAGAGTACTTCCGCACGGGCAGTGTACGTGGGCGTTTGCAAGAGGGAAACCACGAGACCCAAGAGCGCGCCCACGATGGTCGATACCAGCACGACGATACTCTGGTGCCGGAGCACTTCGAGGTATTCGGTCAGATCGACGTCCTCAGCGGCCATCGGCGGCCTTCCTATGTCCATCTCCATCCTTCCCGTCGTGATGAGCATGATACGCGCTGGGCGGGGGCCGCCGGCCGTCTTCACGGACCCTCCACGCGATCCAACGGCTGATCGGCGCCTGCTGGCCCCCTGCTGCGGGTTCTCTGGCTCGACCGGCTCCATATGGCGGCCCCGACGATCCCCAGGTCGAGCTCACCTCGGAACCTCCATAGGAGCATGAGGTAGACGACGGGCGCGATCGTGATGAACAGCAGGAATCCAGCGGGGGTCGCGCCCAGCCACAAACGGATGAGGGAGCCGACGAGACCGAACCCGATCGAGGATATGACGAGCGCCGTGATCGTTCCGCGTCCGAAGGGGTGCATGCGGAGCCGACGCGAGATCTGCAAGAGGGGCAGGACGTTGTTCGCGAGGATGCTGCCAGCCCAGGCGATGGCTGCGCCCTCGATACCCACCCGGGGGATCAGGACCAGGTTGAGCCCGATGTTGAGCAGCATGGCCACCGCGGTGTTCACCAGGTTCCAGGTGCTCTTGCCGGCCATCAGGAGCACGACGTCCACGGGGCCCACCGCGGTCGCGAACAGCACCGACCCGGCGACGATCATGAGTGCCGAGCCGCCCTCGCCGAACGATCCCCCGAAGAGCGACAGAAGGACGGGCGTGAACAGGAGGATGGTCAGGTTCACTGGCCACGCGATCAAGACAAGCCATCCCGTCGCAGCCTGGTAAACGGTGTTCGCCATGGTTCGCTCATCTCGGGCCATGAGCTCGCCGAGCTTTGGCCCCACCACTTGGATGATGGCGAGGGTCGCCATGGTGGTGATGAGGAGATAACGGGTGGCGGCCGTGTAGATGCCGGCCTCTCGTGCCGACCGGAGTGCCCCGATCATCAGCGTATCGACCCAGGCGATAGCGACCTGGAAAAGACCGGCGAATCCCCGGGGGGCCGAGAAGCCCCAGAAGGCCCGTGCCAAGGTTGCGTAACGCTCCGTGGGGCCGCCGCGATGGCCGAGGACCCCCTCGACCCTGCGGAGGAGGACGAGGACCCATGCGGCGGCGAGGACGGCAGTCAAACCCACGGGCACCGCCCACGCCATGACCGCGGCGCTCGTGCTCAGGCCGGCGAGGAGCACCAGAAGGATAGCCAACGGCTGGATCGCTGGCTTCACGAGCCGATCGAGAAGCACCGTAGGCAGCATGGTCCCGAATCCGCGTGTGGCGGCAAGCAGGACCGTGGCGGCCGGCGCCGCCGGAAGGAAAGCTGCGAGGATCCGCAGTAGCGGCGCTAAGGCCTCCGGTGGCGAGTTCCGTGCGAGGAGCGATGCGAGCTCGTTCGAGAAGGTCCAGACGAGGGTCCCCGTGGCGATGCTAGCGAGGAGGACCGGCAGGAGCCCGACGATGAGGGTCCGTCGCGTGTTGGCGGCTCTTTCCAGAGCGAGGTCGCGGGAGACGGCGCGGATGACACCCGTGTCTGCGCCCAGCTCAAGCGTCTTCGCGAGCAGGTTGAAGAGCGCCACGCTGACGAAGAACACCCCGCCTTCCCGGGCTCCAAGACCGCGGGTCACGACCACGACGACCCCGAAGCTCAGCAGGCCTCCGACGGCCGCTCCGACCAGGTTCAGGACCCCGCCCCTGGCCACCATGGACAGATGGTGGTGTCGACCCGCACGCGTACGATCGTCGGGCGCCCCGGTCGCGATCCCAGGGCCGACCCGACCGTTCAGGTCGTCATCGGGTACGCCTGCGACACCGCTCATGCCGACCAGGGCAGGCTCCGCCCGAGATAGCGGGCAAGTTCCTCGTTGGGACGTCGGAACAGGTCGGTGAGGTGCCGGCGGATGCTGGGGTCCATGGGGGCGTACTGCCTAGCGTTGTACCGCGGGAAGGAGGGGAAGCGCCATGGCGGCAGGTCGAGGTACTCGAGGACCGTCACCATCGCGGCTGCCGGGTCCGCGAAGAACTCCTCCGCGATCAGGATGAGCAGTTGCTCGGGGGGGAAGATCTCGTGCCACCTTCGGATCTGCTCCAGGTAACGGCCGCGTGCCACGTACGAGTGATGTTGGTGGGAGAAGCTATGGTAGGCGGGATCGGTGACCATGCGCTCGGCCTCTCCCTCGAGGCGCTCCTCCTCCGCCTCGATGGCTTCCGCGAACGACAGCGTCTCGTACCCCCGCGCCACCTCGTGTTGGTAGTGGGAGTAGGCGCGCTCTACCGGATCACGCAGGAGGAGGATGAGCTTCACGTCAGGTAGGGTCTGCGCGATGCGGTGGGCGGCAAGGGGATGGAAGACGTAGTAGGGACTCCCCTCCCCGGTCTTGACGCGGGTACCCAGTCGGTGGCGAAGGAGCTCCGCATGTACCTTGAGCGGGAAATGGGATCGGTACCAGGCGGGCCCCTTGTCGAAGCCGGTATCGAAGTAGTGAGCTCCCTTGCTGAGCACCATGGGGAGGACCGCCGGATGCTGCGTCAGGTAGCGGTACAGCGACGTCGTACCCGCTCGCTGAGCTCCGATGATGAGGAAGTCGGGCCAGAGTCGGGATCCACTTGTGGGCAGTGTCCACAGCGTGCGAACGGCGAGCTTCACGACGCGTCGTACCGGACGCGGGGTCAAGCGGCTCACGGTGGTTCGCACCGGTTTCATCGAAGCCTCCGGGTCGCCTCGACGGCTGCCCTGAAAATCGCACGTCCACCCGGATCCTCGGGGGGGAGCATCATGGCCCGCCGGGCCGTCTCGAAACGGAGCGCGAGTTCGACGAGGTATAGGTCGAGGATCGGTTCGCTCGTGCGCGGATCGAGCCCTGCTGCCAGCAGATACGAGTTGAGCTGCTCGAGCGCAAGGTGATAGGCAGCGACCCCGTCCATGCTCGCCCGACGCAGAGCGACCTGGAACGCGAAGTGAGCTGCATCCGCCCCTACCGGCACCCCGGTTGCCGAGCGCTCCCAGTCCCAGATGGCGAGTCGACCGTCCTCGAGGTAGGCCATGTTCCAGGGGGCCCAGTCTCCGTGCCATCGACCGAGGGGTACGACGAGGTCGCCGCGGCACCGCTGGAGTCGATCGAGGAGCTCCAGGAGAGCGCCGAGGTCTGAGGATAGGTCAGGATGGGAGAGCCGATCGTCGAGCGCCGCCCACCAGGCGCTCTCAGCAACCGGCGACCGAACGGTCTGTTCGTCCACACTGGCGATCTCCAGGAGCACCGAGGGATCTGGCCAGGCGTGCAGGCGCCTGAAGCGTCGGAAGGGGATCGGGAGTACCTTGGTCACCAGGATCCGTCGATCGACCCATGTCTCCTCGTGGATCGGCTCGGGAGGCAGGAACGATCGCGGCCGTGCTTCCATCAGTCGACGGAGGGTATCCGCCTCCCGCAGCACCATCTCCGCGGTGGCTGCGTTCCATGCGACCTTGACGTACGCGATCTTCTCACCCGTGGGACCGAGAAGCAGGATCACCGGCTTACGTGTTGGGCGCGGCGAACCGAACGTGATCGCTGCGAAGCTGTCAGGGTGCTCGAGGACGGTTGCGACCCTGCGCTCTACGAGGAGGTGTTCCAGTTCCGCGTCCGAGGCGTGCTGGCGCACGTCGACGGAGACCCGGGATCCGATCATGCGGCGGGCGATCCCGCTATCCAGGAGGATCCCGGCGCACGCCTTCCGTAGCCGCTCTTTGAACCCCATCGCATCGTTATAACTGGTCAGCGCGGTGCCCACCCCGGGGCGGTCGGGGACCAAGAGGCGAGGGTATCGCGCGTTCGGCAGGGCGAGGTAGGTGACCATGCGGCGCCAGCCGGCGCCAGGTTGGGGTTCGGTGGACACCCGCATGAGATCCGTGCGGGGCCACAGCACGGATGTGAGCCACTCGAGCTCGCTGGTATCCGCGGGGCGTGAGGTCGTCATCCCCGGTCCTCCTGCAGGCCTGATCGGTCAGGGGCCTCGGCCTGGGGCCGGAGCCCGAGGGCCATGGCAACCATGATGACCTGCAGCTGCGCCGCCAGGTGACCGTAGAAGGGGAGCTGGATCATGGCGATGAACACGACGACGTTGCACCAGAAGGGCACCCATCTACGACGCCGCAGCGTTCGCAGATACGAGGACAGGTGCCACCCGGCGTAGAAGAACAGGCCGGGCAAGCCCTGCGAGTAGAGGACCAGCCAGAGCTGGCCCTGCGTCCCGACGGATGGGAGGTTGGGATTGGTCTCGGACGGGCGTGGTGCCCCGAACCCGAGGATCGGCGAAGTCCAGATCCCCCGGATCGCCTCCTCGTAGAGGGCCTCCCGGCGAGGATTGCTGTGGGGAGTCTCGAGACGAGACTCGATCACGGTCCGGAGCGGGGTGAAGACCGAGAGGATCACCACGAGCAGGAAGCCCAGCGCCATGCCGACCCCTGGTCGTCCGCGAAGGTTCACGATCGAGCGGCCCAGTACATATAGGAGCCCGAGTCCGAGACTGAGCCAAAGTCCTCGGTTGAGCGACAGGACCACCGGCAGCACGGAGGCGGCCAGGAGGAGCGCCATGAGCGTCTTGGTCGAGCGTCGGGCGAGGAGCGGCCATGCCGCGAAGGCCAGGGGAGTGGTGAGCGCGAAGACAGCTCCCCAGTCGTTCGTGTACTCGAACGGAGCCTTGGGTCGTGGGACCTCGTAACCGAGGAAAGTGGACATCTGGGCTGTGCTGGGATGGACGAGAGCAGAGACGAACTCGTTGGCTGTGATCCCGCGGGGCAGGAGCACCTCCGCGAGGCTGCGGAACTCGAGATGCGGGGCCAGCACGCCGAGCAGTCCACCCACGCTGACGTAGCCCCAGAAGATCGCCATGATGCTGAGGATCCGTCGATCGGGCAGCACGCCGAGCGGAGCGTTATAGATGTAGAGGAACAGGACCGTGGCGGCGAGGTACGTGCCGGCGCGGTAGGTCCAAGGGATCGTGCGCGTCACATCGGTCAGCTGGGTTGCGGATCCTCCCACCCAGAGTAGGAAGAGGATCCACAGCCAGAAACCTCGAGGCGCTCTCAAGGTGCGCCGGTGGATCAGCGAGAGCGCCATGGGAAGGGCGAAGAGCGGCCAGATGAAGGCGCCGATCCCGAGCGCCCACCACAGCGGGAAGCCCAAGAAGGCGACGCGGAGGGGCCAGTCCGAGGGCTTTGGGATGCTCCGTAGCTGGACAGGCGCGGGCCTTGCGCTGACGACCATGTCAGGCATCTTCCTCTTCTGGACCCTGCCCTGACCCGGAGCGGGGCGCGACGGCGATCCCGTTGCGATCGTACCCGTACCGACGCATGAGGGGCCATGTGAGCGTATACACGAACGATCGGATCCGCGGGTCCATCTCCGTGCGCCAGGCCTCATCGACCCTGAGCTCGATCGGTCCGTGGCGGAAGCGCATCGGGTTTCCGGCGACCGAGTGCGTGGGTCGAAGCTCAAGGCGGTGCCCTAGGGGAGAGATCGGTAGGTCTTCCGAGGGGACGCCAGCGAAAGAGCAGATGCGCTGCAGGTTGGTGACCGGCTCGCGCACGAACGATTCGTAGCGAACGAAATGCGTCGGTGTCCTGAGCCATCGCAGGACGTGGAATGCGGCGTTGTAAAGCGTCCACCGGACGGCCATGCGCAGCGGGTGGTAGCGCGGCATGAATTCGGTTCGGTCCTTCACCTCGGGCTTGCGGACCGCCTTCGTCCATGAGTGAGCCACGCCCCTCGAATCGCGGACGAGGTGGATCACCCGGAGATCGACGCTCGGCACGTGCCGCAGCAGGAAGGCGAAGGATGCGTGCTTTGAGGAGTCCACGATGATCGTGGCGCCAGCGGCTTCCGCGATGGCTCGGTACAGACGGTCCAGGTATCCGACGTAGTCGAGGAGTCGACGGCGGTACCGGGGGAACAGACGAGTTGCGAGCATGAAAGGGATGTATCGGTTCCGG
>ML214213.1:0-5716 GCA_004366195.1 Actinomycetota bacterium | reverse complement strand
CACCCGACGTTGGAGCCGCAACACGACCTCAGCGTCGACGTTCGTCCACCCCCCGAAGGCAAGATCGCCGACCCTGGACCAGAAGGGACAGGCTGAGAAGGGGGCGGCGCAACCGCACAGGTGACCTCCGAGGAGACCTCGCTGCCAGATGTGCACCAGTTCGCCGACGGCGCACACGTCCCGCAACTGCCCTAACGTCCGGTCGAGCAACGTGCTTCCGCTGCGCCCGCAGCCGCCAACGTACAGGAGCCGCACGGTTGTCCGTGGGTCCGCCGCGCGTCGGTCGCCGCGCCCGAAGCCTCTCACGACTAGATCCCTCTGCCGAATCGACGGGCCAGCGCGAGGGCCGTGCGGGTAGACACCAGCCCGCACGCGACGGCGAGCGTGAGGTAACCACGCGGCTCCGACGCGCTGAGACGGAGAGCGCGGGTGGCCCACATGATCGCAGCGCGGCGCTGCCCGAGGGCCGCGTGGGCGAAAGCCGTGCGCCCGTACAGGCGGGCCAGACCCTGGGGATCGGAGCGGAGCACGGGGTGTCGGTCGAGGAGGTAGGCGATGGCATCGATGATCGTCGACCAGCGCTCAGCGAACCATGAGCTGCCGCTCCACTCGACACGCACGAGAGGCCGCTGCACTGCAACGATCGGCGAGCGCTGCGAGGCCCTGAGCAGCCACTCGTAGTCCTCGCCATAGCTACCGGGGATCCCTTCGTCGATCAGTCCGATGCCCTCCAGGACCGCATCCCGCCAGGCGAGGAAGGTCGATGGGTGTAGCTCCGTGTGACGGGAGCGGACGAGTTCGTGGACGCCGATGCGTTCGCGGTCCGGGATACGATCAAAGGATCGTCCCCGATAGATCAGCTGGATCCCGCCGACCGCGAGCTCCGCATCGGGATGTCGTCGGAGAGCCTCAACCTGCAGGTAGAGCTTCTCGGGAACCCACTGGTCGTCGTCGTCGCAGAAGGCGACGAGGTCGGCTTGCGCTGCCAGCAAGCCCGTGTTGCGCGCACCCGCAAGCCCCGGACGGCGGGCGTTCGCCAACGTGCGTAGCGAGCGACCTGGCCCTTCTGAAACCGGGATGGGGCTGGGCGCGGTCTGATCGAACACCACCAGGGCCTCGATCTCACCCTCGTACGAGCTCTGCAGCACTGAGGCGACGGCTCGGGCCACCGCCGCGGGGCGGTCTCTGGTTGGGATGACGACGGCTACCGAGGGCCAGATCTGCTCCGCGCCCTCGGCGCTGGGCCCGGATCTTCGGGGTGGACTCCGCATCGGCTTCCCTCGCTCTCGTATCGCGGCTAGTGTAGAGGCGCTCCTAGGGCGGGAGCACGCTTGGCACGTGCAGACCTTGCGGCTGCGTGGTGCGGGAGCGGACCTGTTAGGCTTCGCTCCGTGCGGAGCAGCGGCGCGGGTCCCCGGGTACTGCTCGTCGGTTCCTCCGGAGGGCATCTCGCCCAGTTGCACGCGCTCCGGCCGTGGTGGGGATCCTTGGAACGCACCTGGGTCACGTTCGATGGCCCGGATGCCCGGTCCCTGCTGGTCGGGGAGAAGGTTACGTGGGCGTACGCGCCGACTACGCGGAACGCCTTGAACCTCCTGCGGAACCTGTGGCTGGCCTGGAGAGTGATCCGTCGGGTTCGCCCGTCACTGGTCGTCTCGACCGGGGCGGGTGTGGCGTTCCCGTTCTTCTTGGTTGCACGTATCCGGGGCGTCCGAACCGTCTACGTCGAGGTGTTCGACAGGGTCGAGACGCCGACCCTGACGGGACGCCTCTGCTACCCCTTGTCCGACCGCTTCCTGGTGCAATGGGAAGAACAAGTGCGCTTGTACCCGAAGGGGCGCGTGATCGGCCCGCTGCTATGAATGCTGGAGCTGAGGACGTGGTGGCACCGGGCGATGACCGTCCGCTCATGGTGGTCGCCGTTGGGACGGATCATCATCCGTTCGACCGCCTCGTGGGGTGGGTTGATGGATGGCTAGCACGCGGGGGATCCGGAGCCGTGCGGTGCTTCGTCCAGTCCGGCACGGCGCGTCCCCCGACCCAGGCGGCTTGGGCGCCGCGGCTTCCGCACGATCGGCTCCAAGCTCTCCTCGATGGGGCGACCGTGGTCGTTTGCCATGGGGGTCCGGGGATCATCGCCGAGGCCAGGCGCCGTGGCCTGACGCCGATCGTGGTACCTCGGCGCCCTGACCTCCACGAGCACGTGGATGACCACCAGGTACGGTTCGCGCGGTGGATGGCAGCGCGCGGGCTCGTCGTGTGCGTGGAGACCCCGGAGCGGTTAGGTGAGGCGATCGAAGCGGCCATGCGGGCGGAACGGGACCGGCTGCCGACCTCGCCCTCCGCGCCTGAGGGCGTAGATCGCTTCCCGCGAGCTGTCGCGCCGCTCAGCGGCCGTCCCCAGGACATGACGCACGTGCTCTACATCGGGGGTTGGGGCCGGAGCGGGAGCACCCTTCTCGCTCGATTGCTCGGGGAGGTCCCGGGGTACGCGGCTGTGGGAGAACTGCGCGAGGGGTGGCTGCGCGGCTGTCGGGAGAACCGGCTCTGTGGATGCGGCGAGCGATTCCTCTCCTGCCCCTTCTGGTCGGAGGTGGGCGTCCGTGCCTTCGGGGGCTGGTCCTCGCTTCCCATCGAACGGTTGCTCCGAGCCTGGCGGCGCTACGACCGTCCGTGGGGAGTACCGCTCCTGGCCGCGGCGTCCAGGATCCCGCGCCCTGGCGATCTCGATCTCCTCATCGAGGCTCTCGCAGACCTGTACGCCGCGGTCCGTGAGGTGTCTGGCGCACGTGTGATCGTCGACTCCTCGAAGTTGCCATCCTATGCGCTCCTGCTCAGGACGGTACCTGGGCTTGACGTGCGGATGGTGCACCTCGTTCGGGATCCGCGCGGCGTGGCGTTCTCGTGGGCGAAGCAGGTTGTGCGTCCCGATGGCGTCGGTGGAGGGGATCGGATGCCCCGCTTCGCCCCACTTCCCGCGGCGATCCGGTACGACGTCTACAACGCGCAGACCCATCTGGCCGCGCTCCTTGGTCTTCCATACCTCCGCGTCCGCTACGAGGACCTCGTGACCGATCCGCCGAGATGCCTGGGAACGATCCTCACCTTCATGGGGACCGCTTCGGGAGCCCCGCCGTCCCTGTCTGGGTCGACGGTCGAGCTCGGGGTCGCGCACACGGTGGACGGGAACCCCATGCGTCTGTCTCGGGGGAGGCTGATGATCCGTCCGGACGAGGGATGGAGGGCGGGGCTGCCCGCGCGGGACCGCCGTCTCGTCACGGCCGTGACCTTTCCCCTGCTCCGCTTGTACGGTTATCCGAGCGGTCTCGGCCAGACCCCCTTCCCCCATCTCGCGTAGTTCATCCGACCCACCGGGCCTCACGCTCCTGGGTGAGCGCAGGACCACCCTCAAGAGCGCAGACCGGCGCGACCGATACGTGAACCGGGTAGCACGGACGGCGTGGCCCTGAGTGTGGTCCTGAGGCCTCTGGGCACGGTCCCGGGGGCCGTGAGGTGCCGGACGCGCCGCCAGTAGCGGTCCGCCGGATGCGAGTGCAGGAGGGTCGCCATGCGGTTGCATCGCCTCTCGAAGCGCGACGTGGGAGTTCTGACACGCGCGTCGGGTGCGCGGGGGATCCGGGCATCGCTCGTGATCTGCTCGGTCGTCTCCGTCCTATGGATAGCGCCCTCCGCTTCTGCGTCCGACGGAGTCCCGATGCCGGTCGGCGGGATTTACCTGGGCTCGTGGGTGAAGCCCCTTGATGGGGGTTCGAGACGGGAGGCGCTGGTGGCGCGCGAGCGCGAGATCGGCCGCACCTATGCCATCGACCATCAGTACTACCGCTGGGACTCCCCGATCCCCACCACGCACGAGGTTTGGACGGCCGACGCGGGGAGGATTCCGTTCGTCACCTGGAACGCGCGGCGTGGCAACGGCTCCGTCGTGACGTGGGCACGGATCGCCTCCGGCACGGAGGATCCGTGGATCGTGTCAAGGGCGGACGCGTTCCGCACGTTCGGGCGCCCCGTGTACGTCTCCTTCCATCACGAGCCGGAGAACGATGTGCCAACGTTCGGACAGCCTTCGGACTACGTGGCGGCGTTCCGTCACATCGTCGAGGTCTTCAGGCAGCGCGGTGCCACGAACGTCACCTTCGTGTGGACCATGATGGCCTGGTCTTTCGAACGAGGCGCCGCCGTAGCGTCCCAATATTACCCGGGGGACGCGTACGTCGACGTGGTTGCCGCGGACGGCTACAACTGGTACCCGGGAAGGAAGGCCTCCCGATGGCGGTCGTTCCAGGAGGTCATGAGAGCGACGCACGACTTCGCGGTCATCCACGGGAAGCCGTTCATGGCTGCGGAGTACGGCGTTCAGGAGGATCCTGCGATCCCCGGACGCAAGGGGAACTGGTTCCGGGAGATCCTGTCGGTGATCGACGCTTGGCCGCAGCTGATCGCGCTCGTGTACTTCGACTCCGACAGGATCTACCCGTGGATGCCCGACACATCCGCATCCGCCCTCGCCGGGTACCGCGATCTCGCCTCCTCGCCGCGGACCGCCGCGATGCTCGGATCCGGAGGTCAGGGGACGTCCGTGTCAGGACGGTCTAGCACGGAGATGTTGCGTCGCAACTCTTTCGAGGGTGGCGTGGCCGGTCGCCCGATCACCCTGAGCGGTTCGGGGGGATCGAGCGGAGACGCCTTCGACGCGCTCGTTCTCCGCGGAGATGCGTCGCTCCTGTTCGACGACGCGGCTCCGGTCGGATCGCTCTCCGCGAAGCACTCCTTCACTACCACGAGTGCCTCCTACTACGTGTGGGACGTCGCCGTCCCAGAGGGCTCCCGGTGGTACGGGCGCGTCTACCTGCGCGCCGCCGAACTCCCCGCTGGGCGGGTCCGTCTAGCGCGTGCACGCTCGTCCGGCATCCTCCGGATGGCCTTGGATCTCTTGCCGAGCGGTGCGCTTCGGATGGTCGACGGAGGGGGGGTCGAGGTCGTCCTGACGGAGGGCGCCATCCCCACGCATACCTGGGTGCGGGTCCAGTGGGGCGTCGATCAGGCCTCGGGTGAGGCATGGCTCGAGATCTACGACGGCTCTTCCGATCGGCGGCTGTTGAGCGCCGCGGGGGTGGCCCCTTCTCTGGTCGGCGGCGGCATCGATCAGGTGAGGATCGGAGGGCAGGTGGGACGTCGTGTGGCGTCGTTCGTGCTCCACACGGACGAGCCAGCGCTCTCGCTTGTCGGGCCCGTCGGGACCTGACTCGGTCCCGGTCGCTGGTTCGAGGCTTCGCGACCGCGCCAAGGTCTGACCGTCGTCGAGCCGATACCTACGGGCACCGTCGCCGCGCGCGGGCCGAGCTTGACCGAGGCCCCGTCACCCTCGATGAGGCGGATCCCGGTGGCATCGACCGCCACGCTCAGGCGCCCTGGCACCGCGCGGTCGGGCCGGGGCGGGGCCTCGCCCTGGCCGAACATGGCCTGGACCCGCTCGGCCCGTGCCCGCAGCTTCGCATCCCCGTCGGCCTGGACCCACCGCCAGATCGCCCGGTGGTCCACGTGCGCGCCGACCTCGGCCGACGGGAGCCTCGCCGCCTCCCGGTAGGGGTGGCAGGCGGCGAGCTCCAGCCCCCGCCTCCTGACGAAGGGCGAGGCCTCGTGGTGGGGGGCGAGCCCGAGGCGCTCATCCAGGGGGAAGTACCTCGTCCCGTCGTCT
>SIRV01000300.1 GCA_004366195.1 Actinomycetota bacterium | reverse complement strand
AGAAGCCGGTGGCCCAGCTCTGCCACGCGGCCCTGGCGCTCGACGCGGCCGGCGTCCTGAAGGGCCGCAGAACCGCCGCGTACCCGGCGCTCGAGCCGGACGTCCGCGCGGCCGGAGCGGAGTTCGTGGACGACGCGGCGGTGATCGACGGGCTCATGGTCTCGGCACGGGCCTGGCCGGACCACCCGCGCTGGATGCGGGAGTTCATCGACATCCTGCGGACCAAGGCGCCGGCGGCCTGAGCCGACACCGGCCGGTGCGCGCACCGGGCGGGCCGGGGCACCCGCTCGAAGGCCCGCCCGGAAGCGCGTAGCCTTAGCCCCGTGGAGGTGACGCGGAGCCGGGCGGACGCTCTCGCGCGGGCGCGGGAGGCGCTGGAGACGGCCCTCGGCCCGGCGCAGGTCCTCTCGGATCCCCTCTCGCTCGCGCTGTACGCGCGGGACGCCTCCATGGTGGAGGGCGGGTGCGCCCTCGTCGCGCTCCCCCGCTCGGTCGAGGAGGTCGGGGCCTGCGTGCGGGTCGCCGCCGAGCACGGGCTCGCCGTCGTGCCGCGGGGCTCGGGGACGGGTCTCGCCGGGGGCGCCACGCCGATCGGGGATGCCCTGGTCGTCGTCACCACGAAGATGGACCGCGTCCTCGAGATCCGCCCCGAGGACCGCCTGGCCTGGGTGCAGCCCGGGGTGCGGAACCTGGACCTCGCGAACGCGCTCGCGCCCCTCGGCTTCACCTACGCGCCCGACCCCTCCTCGCAGCAGACCTGCTCGATCGGCGGGAACGTGGCCACGAACGCCGGCGGCCCTCACTGCCTCGCCTACGGCGTCACCTCCAACCACGTGCTCGCCGTGGACCTCGTGCTGCCGGACGGGCGCCTCGAGCGCCTCGGCTCCGAGGCGCCGGAGGCCCCCGGCTACGACCTGCGGGGGGCCGTGGTCGGCTCGGAGGGGACGCTCGGGATCGTGGTCGCGGTCTGTGTGCGCCTCACCCCGCTGCCGCCGGACGTCCGCACGATGCTGTTCGACTTCGAGACGGTGGAGGACTGCGCGGCGACGGTCTCGGCCATCATCGCCTCGGGCGTCGTGCCGGCCGCCGTCGAGATGATGGACCGCGGCATCGTGGTCGCCGCCGAGCGCTTCGCCCACGCCGGCTACCCCACCGACGCCGCGGCCATCCTGATCGTGGAGGTCGACGGGACCCGCGGCGCGGTCGAGGCCCAGGCGCGAGCGGTTGAGGCGGCGGCCCGGGCCCACCGCTGCCGGACCGTCCGCGTGGCCCGCGACGAGGCGGAGCGCGCGCTGATCTGGAAGGGCCGCAAGAGCGCGTTCGGCGCCGTCGCGCAGATCGCCCCCCACTACCACCTCCACGACTGCGTCGTGCCCCGGACGAAGCTCGTGGAGGTCCTCACCGGCACCTGCGGCATCGGCGAACGGTACGCGCTGGTCGTCACAACCGTCTTCCACGCCGGCGACGGCAACCTCCACCCGCTCCTGTCCTTCGACCGGCGGATCCCCGGCACCCTCGAGCGGGTCCTGAGGGCGAGCGAGGAGATCGTGCGCCTCTGCGTGGAGGCCGGCGGCGCCCTCTCCGGCGAGCACGGCATCGGCCTGGAGAAGCGGGACTTCATGCCGCTCGCCTTCGGCGCCGAGGACCTCGCGGCGCAGGCCTGCGTGCGGGCGGCCTTCGACCCCGAGGGGCGCATGAACCCTCGCAAGGTGCTGCCGGACGGCGCCCGCTGCGGCGATTTCGCGATGGCGCGCGGCGCCGACGCCGCCGAGGCCGCGGCGGCCCTGCCGGAGGGCGCATGGATCTGATCCACCCTCACACGAAGGCCGACGTGGCGGCGGTCCTGCGACGGGCGAGCGCCGAGCGCCGCCGGCTCCTCGTCTGCGGCGGCCGGACCCACCTCGACAAGGGCAACCCGTGCGAGGTCGACGCCGAGCTCTGGACGACGATGCTGGACGAGCTCGTGGCCTACGAGCCGGCGGAGATGGTGGCCGTCGTCGGCGCCGGCATGCGCGTGGGCGAGCTCCAGCGGCGCCTCGGCGAGCACGGCCAGGAGTGGCCGGTGGACGCGAGGCCGGAGGCCACCGTGGGCGGCGTGCTCGCCGCCGGCGCCTCCTCGCCCCGACGGCTCTCGGTCGGAGCCGTCCGGGACTCCGTCCTCGAGCTCGAGATCGTGACCGGCGACGGGCGCCTCGTCCGCAGCGGCGCGAGGACGGTGAAGAACGTGACCGGCTACGACCTGCACAAGCTGCTCGTCGGCTCCCTCGGCACGCTCGGCGTGATCGTCCAGGTCGCGCTGAAGGTGCGGCCGCTTCCGGCCGTGCGACGGACGGTCCGCGCGCCCGGGGGGCTCGAGACCGCCCGTCGGCTCCTCGAGGCCGTGCCGCTCCCCACCGCCGTCCTCGCCACCCCCTCGGAGGTCGAGCTCCGCCTGGAGGGCTGGCCGGAGCAGGTGGACGAGCAGACCGAGGCCGCCCTGGCGGCGGCCCCCGAGGCCGAGGCCGAGGACGACGTCCCCTTCCCGGCGAGCTCGCCGTGGCTCGATCGCCCCGTCGTCGTCGAGGCCGCCGTGCCGGCCTCGCGCCTCGGCGCGCTCGTCGAGGGGGCGCAG
>SIRV01000299.1 GCA_004366195.1 Actinomycetota bacterium | reverse complement strand
TCTACGGCGAGCAGGCGCCCGAACCGACGGGAGACCGCGAGGCTCTCGGCGAGGGGGGTCACCGACGCTCCCCTCCCAGCTCGCGTCGGAGCGCGGCCACCGTCACCCCGTCGGCGAGGTCCGGTCGCACCGGCTCGAGGCCCGGAGGGGCACGGTCGGCGTCCTCGAGCCACACCCGCCAGGTCGCGCCCCTCCGCCAGGCCCGACGAGCGAGATCGCCGGACGGACGCCCGGCCGCGCGGCAGACGAGGCCGGGGACGCCCGCGACCACCTCGGCCGGGGCGCCCTCGGCGAGGGTGCGGCCGGCGTCGAGCGCGAGCACCCACGCCGCGCGCTCCGCCTCGTCGAGGTAGGAGGTGGCCATGACGACGGCGGCTCCCTCGGCCGCCGCGCGGGCGATCAGCCACCACAGATCGGCGCGGCTCACCGGGTCGATGCCGGTCGTGGGCTCGTCGAGGACGAGGAGCTCCGGCCGGTGGAGCATCGCGCAGACCGCGCCGAGCTTGCGACGCATCCCGCCGGACAGATGGCCGGCCAGGCGGTCGCGGACCCCCGCGAGCCCCGTGCGGGCGAGGAGCACCCCGACCCGCTCGCGCCACCCGCGCGGATCGCCGTACGCGTGGGCGACGAAGGCCAGGTTCTCCTCGACCGTGAGGTCGGGGTACGTGCCGCCGGTCGCCGGGAGGTAGCCGATCGCCTCCGGCCCCGGACGCCGCACCTCGCCCTCCGTGGGGGCGAGGGCGCCGGCGAGGATGCGCAGCAAGGTCGTCCGTCCCGCGCCGTCGCCGCCCACCACCGCGGTGACGCGGCCCGGCGGCGCCTCGAGCGACACGCTCGCAAGCGCGAGGCGGTCGCCGAAGCGGACGGTGAGGCTCCGCACGCCGAAGGTCACGGCGCCGCGACCTCCCGGCGCGACCGACCCGTCCGAGCCGGCGCCAGCGAGCGGTGGAAACGGAGCGTCGCGAGGCCGAACACCGCGGCGCCGATCACGGCGAGGTAGGCGAAGGAGGGCCACAGGGCCGCGAGCGACGCGCCGCGAACCATCACCCCTCGCGCGATCCGGACGAAGTAGGTGAGGGGCAGCAGGTAGCCGATCCACCGGACGCCCGCGGCCATGGACGAGAGGGGGAAGATCAGGCCGGAGAGCATGATCTGCGGCAGCAGCGTCATGATCGCGAGCTGGATCGCCTGCCCCTGGTTCTCGGACACGCTGGAGACGAGGACCCCGAGCCCGAGCGTGACGAACAGGAACAGGACGGCGCCGAGGGCGAGCACGAGGGCCGATCCCCGGAAGGGCACGTCGAACAGGAGGACGCCGGCGCCGACCACCACGGCCATGTCGATGGAGGCCACGAGGAAGTAGGGGGCGATCTTGCCGATGAACACGTCGGCCGGCCGGAGCGGCATCACCGCGAGCTGCTCGAGGGTGCCGGCCTGGCGCTCCCGCACCACGCCGAGGCTGGTGATGACGGTGCCGACGAACAGGAGGATCATCGCGGCGAGGCCGGGCACCATGATGGCGGAGGTGTCGAGGCCCGGGTTGAAGAGGATCTCGACATCCGGCATCCGGGGATAGGTGGACGGGATCCCAGGGACGCCCTGCGCCTGCGCGACGAGCGCCCCCTGGGCCGCCTTGGCGGTGAACAGCTCCGAGCCGTCGATCATGACGACCAGCCCCTCCACGGTCGTGACGAAGGCGACCGGCACCTCCCCGTCCCGCAGGGCGTCCTCGGCCTCCGGGAAGGCGCCCTCGGGGTGCGCCTCGCGCGGCTCGAAGGGGCGGCGGAGCTCCGCGGCGAGCGCCTCGGCTCCACTCCCGTACACGTTCACCGGGATCGTCGGGACGTCGAAGCTCGCGGCGTAGCCGAAGACGACGAGCAGCAGGACGGGGAGCACGATCATCATCGCGAGCGTGCGGTGGTCCCGCCGCAGCTGTCGGAACTCCTTCACGATCATCGCCCACATCGCTCCGCCCTCCGCCGGTTCGCGTCGACGAGAATTCTACGCACGTTGAAATCTCTCGCGCGCCTCTCGAGACGAGGGACGCGGTACCGTGGTGCGTCGATGGGGACCTCGCCGTACGAGCTGCGCCTGCGGGAGCTGCTGGAGCGCGTCGCCGAGGGCGCCGTGCCGGCCGAGCGGGCCGTGGCCGAGCTGCGGGACCTTCCGTTCTCGGACCTCGGGTTCGCCAAAGTGGATCACCACCGCGAGCTGCGACAGGGCGCGTGCGAGATCGTCTACGGCCGGGGCAAGACGGTCGAGGAGGTCCGCGGCATCGTGGAGCGCCTGCTCGCCGGCAACGACGGCCCGATCCTCGTCACGCGGGTCTCGGCCGAGCAGGCGACGGCGGTCCGGGCGCTCGGGGAGGCGGCGGGGCTCGAGGTCGTGGAGCGCCCGCGAGCCGCTTGTATCGCGCTGCGCCGCAACGTTCACGCCCCCGCCGGGTGCGTGCTGATCGTCACGGCCGGGACGTCCGACCTCCCCGTCGCCGAGGAGGCCGAGCTCACCGCCTCCCTCCTCGGCGCGGGGACCGAGCTCGTCGCGGATGTCGGCGTCGCGGGGCTGCACCGACTGGAGGTCGTCCGGCCGCGCCTCGCGGAGGCCGACGCCGTGGTGGTCATCGCGGGGATGGAGGGAGCCCTCGCGAGCGTGGTCGGGGGGCTCGCGCGCTGCCCCGTGATCGCCTGCCCGACGAGCGTCGGCTACGGCGCGAGCTTCGGGGGCCTCGCGGCGCTCCTCGCCATGCTCTCCTCCTGCGTGCCCGGCGTGGCCTGCGTGAACGTGGACGATGGGGTGGGCGCCGGCACGATCGCGGCCATGATC